>NZ_FOIF01000030.1 GCF_900111575.1 Anaerobranca gottschalkii DSM 13577
GAATATTATAGAGCTTATAATATACTCCTTTTTTTGCCATTAAAGTATTGTGATCTCCCATTTCTACTATTTGTCCTTTATCTATTACCATAATTATGTCGGCATCCCTAATGGTACTTAACCGGTGGGCTATGATAAAACTTGTACGGTTTTTCATCAGTTCCCACATTCCCCTTTGTACATAAATTTCTGTCCGGGTATCTATATTACTAGTGGCCTCATCTAATATTAAAATTGCCGGATCTGCTAATATTGCCCTGGCAATTGCAATTAACTGTTTTTGACCACTACTTAAGTTGCTCCCACTTTCAGATAATATTGTATCATAACCTCTAGGTAATTTTTTAATAAAATTATGGGCATAAGCTAGTCTGGCAGCTTGTTCTACTTCATGATCTGTTGCCGATAATTTCCCATATCTGATATTTTCCCTAATTGTTCCAGAAAAAAGGTAAGTATCTTGTAATACAATACCAAAGGATTTTCGCAAACTTTCCCTTGTATAGTTTTTTATATCCTGCCCATCAATTAGTATTTTCCCCCCATTTATTTCATAAAACCTTGTTAGTAAGTTAATTATAGTAGTTTTTCCTGCACCTGTTCTTCCAACAATAGCCACACTAGTTCCTGGTTGAATTTCAAAGCTTAAGTTCTTTAATACTTCTTCACCATTTGGATATCTAAATCTTACATTTTGAAATATTATGTGTCCTTTGGCTTTATCTAAAATTACTCCATCTTGATTATCCTCTATCTCTTCCTCTTCTTCTAAAACTTCAAAAACCCTTTCGGCACCTGCTATTCCAGACTGTAAGGTATTGTAAATACTGGCAACTTCATTTAATGGTCGAACAAACTGTTTAGAATAGATAATAAAACTGGCAATGATCCAAACATCTATAATTCCATTTACCGCTAATATTCCACCAACCCCTGCTACTGATGTAAAGCCAATGTTTTTAATTACATTCATCAAAGGCATCATAAAACCGGACCAAATTTGAGCTTTTATCCCTACATCCTGTAACTTCAAGTTTATATCGTCAAAACTTTTAATTACATCTTCTTCACTATTAAAAGCTTTAACTACCCAAATTCCTGAAATCATCTCTTCAATATGACCATTTAACTTTCCTAAGTACTCTTGCTGCCTCCGGAAGTAAAGCCTTGTCTTTTCTGTAATCTTTTTAGTGACAAAATAAACTAAAGGAATGGTAACGATACTGGCTAATGTTAGTAAAGGGCTTAAGATAATCATCATTACAAAGGAGCCGGAAATTGTCAAGATACTAGACATCAACTGAATTGCCGATTGGGCCACTGTTGTACTGATATTATCTATATCATTAGATAATCGGCTCATAATCTCCCCATGGGTATGTTTATCAAAATATACTAATGGTAATTTCTGCAATTTGCTAAATAAAGATTTTCTAAGGCGAAAAAACATTTGCTGCGAAACTTGAGCTACTATCCATTCTTGAAGTATTTGAATAGTAGTATCAGCTAAATATATAACTGTTAGAAGTAGTAAGGTTATTTTAATTAAACTTAATTCTTCTCCCCCACCTATCCTTTCTAAAGCATCTATTCCCTGTCCAATTAAATAAGGGATCCAAAGAGCAATTGCTGTAGATATCAGGACTAATCCAAATAGAATTAACAGTAATGTTTTCTCCCTTTTGAAATAGTGCCATAAACCCTTTAACGTTCTTTTAATATCTTTAGCTTTAACTACCGGTGCTCCCCTTTGCCCTCTACTGGGATTATCACCTAATGCTACAAAGCTGGGACCTTTCAACAAAGTCTCCCTCCCTTCCTAGTTGAGAGCGATAAATATCTCTATATACTAGACAAGTTTTTAAAAGTTCACTATGATTTCCTATACCAACTATTTCTCCTTCATCTAATACAACTATTTTATCTAAATCCATAACAGAAGTTATCCTTTGAGCGATAATTATAACAGTACTATCTTTTAAAAACCTTTTTAGGCCTTTTTTTATACTAGCTTCTGTACCAACATCTACTGCACTGGTACTATCGTCTAATATCATAATAGGGGCTTTTTTTAACAAAGCTCTAGCAATGGCTATCCGTTGTTTTTGTCCTCCTGAAAGATTTACTCCACCTTGTCCTAATACCGTTTGATAACCGGCGGAAAAAGATGTAATAAAGGAGTGGGCTTGGGCAATTTCCGCCACTTCCCTTATTTCATCTTCAGTAGCGTCTTTTTTCCCCCATCTAATATTATCGTAAATAGTCCCTGTAAATAGAAGGGCCTTCTGTGGAACTATGGAGATTTTTTCCCTTAAATTTTTGATGTCCAACTGACTTATATCTATATCATTTATTCGAATATTACCACTCCTGACATCAAAAAATCTAGGTATTAAATTTACAAGGGTACTTTTTCCTGCCCCGGTTGAACCAATAATCCCTATAGTTTCACCGGGTAAACAACTAAAAGTGATGTCTTTCAACACCAATTCACCATCACCATAGGCGAAAGAAACATTAGAAAATTCTATTTTACAATATTTTGAATCGATGATTTTAGGATTTAAAGGATTTTTTATAGTGTTTTCATAATTAAAAACTTCACCAATTCTATCTAAAGAGGCTTTTGCTCTAACAGAATTATTTATTATCCGGGATATTATCATCAATGAGTGGAGAATTTGGGTCATATAGTTAATAAAGGCAATGACTTTACCTACTTGGATATTCCCATCTCTTATTAAAAAGGATCCAAACCAAAGGATAGCTACAATCCCCAAATTTACCGTTAAAGTAATAGCTGGAGAGAAAATAGCAGTTACCCTCATAGCTTTTTTAGTAACTTGAGCTAAGTTTTCATTCACCCTGTGAAATCGATCTTTTTCAAAATCCTGTCGGCTGAAAGCTTTAACTACCCTTACCCCTCTTAAATACTCCCTCATAACTTCATTAATTTTATCCATAGCTAATTGGACTCTAGTGAAATAAGGAAAACCTATTTTAAAATTAATACCCATAATCACTGCTATTATAGGTACAATTAGCAATAAAATTAAAGACATAGAAGGACTTAAGTAGAAAGCCATTATAATACTACCTATACATAAAACCGGGGCTTTGAAAAAAATCCGCATCATCCGATGAACAAAATCTTTAACTTGGGTGACATCATAAGTAATTCTAGTTATTAAAGAGGATGTTTGAAAATTATTAATCCCTTCTGCCGATAAATATTGGATCTTTTTAAATAGGTCAGACCTTAACTGGGCACCAAAACACTGGGATGTATAGCTAGAAACAATGTTCCGTCCAATGGCCCCTACAGCACCAATCCCTGTTATTAATAACATGTATCCTCCAGCTTTAAAAACATATTCTAAATCATTATTGGCAACCCCAATATCTACCATATTGGCCATGATAGTTGGTTGTAAAAGGTCAGCTATGGCTTCTATAATAAGAAAGGATATAGACAATAAAAAAAGCTTCCAATATTTTTTTATGTATTTTTTCATATAACCCATAAAACCACCTCAAAGTTTATATAAAAATTTTTAAAAGCCTCCTTAAAAATAAGGGAGGCTATTTTAGTAAATATTTCGTTGTTTAAAATATAAGGGAAGTTCATCATAAATAGATTTTATTTCTCCACCTTGACCTTCCTCCCAGCCATAAAGGGCATAGCCGAAGGTAAAGGGTACTTCTACTTCTTTTCCACTTTCATCGATATAGGCAGAAATAGAATTTTCAAAATATAACATCCCGAAACCTGGAGCAAAGGCTCTCCTTTCAAAATATTTTTTCCCAGGATATCCTTCTATCCCTTCAATAACCGTTTCGGTATGATATACTTTCTTTTCAGGGTAATCTGGTATGAGTTCTACTTTGTAAATTGTTGTTGTAACAGTTCTAGGAGTAGTTTCACCTTCTAAAATCACTTCATAAGACCAAGTATTTCCTACTTCTAAAGGAAGTTTTAATACAATTTGGTTTGGAATTATTGAATTTAAACTTTTTGTCTTTCTGTTAAAATAATCATTTACCCGTACTGTTTCTATTACTTTATCTTCTTCAACTGTATACTGTACTGTAAATGTTCTTTCACCAAATTCATCCCCTGCCCCATCATTCATTTTCCCATTATAAGTTACTATTCCTTGACTACCTTCTTTTTTAACATCACTTCTAGTAATGATATGTCCATATTCTGCCATTCCGTCATAATATAAAGTTACTTTTTCTTCACTGTAAAATATTTGGAGCAATTCTTCACTATATTTAGTTTCATCTTTACCTTGGCAACCGACAATTAGAAGGGAAACTAAAATTAAAATTATTATTTTACTTCTCATACCATCCTTTCCTTTCCTTTTTATTTTGAGTTAAAATAATACCCTTTATAGATAGTATTCTACTTTAACGCACTTGCCAATAACTTCTATATCCTTGAGATTTACATTTACTTTTTCCTTACCATCTAAATAATAAATTCCATTGGATTCTTTTACTAATTTACCCACTCTATTTTTATTATTTAACTTATATAAATAGACCTGGTTACTTTGGATTTCTTCTTGCTTATAAATGGTTATTATATCATTTTCTTTAATTCTCAAATCTTTTAAATCTCTACCTTTATATTGGATAAACAACAGCTTATCCCAGCGAAATCCTTCTATTTTTTTATCAATAACTGGCAAATCCTTATAACCTACTACATCCCATTTTTCCATATCATATATGGGAAACTTTTTAATAACATTGGCTAAGGCATCTGCCCATTGCCCTTGTGGGGTTATTGGGTTAAATTGGTTTACTATTTCTGCCTTTTTTTCTTCTCTCTTTTCTTTTTCTACCGGTATATTTTCTATTATAACTTCCTCTAATTTTACCCCTAATTTTTTTAAAATATTCTCTGCTACTTTTTCATTAACTACCTTTCTACCTGCTTCCACCTCTATTATAAAACCTTCTGCTACACCACACATTTTAGCTAATTGTTTTTCTGTTAGTTTTTTACTTATCCTAGCTTCTTTAATTTTCTGTCCTAACCTATTCATAGTCATCACCCTTTCTTATTACATTTGTTTATAACTGGTTATTCTACCTTTCCCTTTAGATTTACTGCAATATAAAGCCAGGTCAGCTTTTCTAAATACCTCTTTATAATTTTCTAATCCTTCCCTTATGTGAAATCCTATGGATACCCCAAAATTTATCTTTGTATTTGAAGGCAAAAGATTGAGTGATTCAAAATCTGTTTTTATTTTTTCTGCTATTTTTAAAGCTGTGTTCTCAAAATTCTCTTCCTTTTTATTAACTAAAATAATTGCAAATTCGTCTCCACCGTAGCGACCTACATAGTCTTCTGGTTCTACATTATTTTGACAACATTTAGCTAAACTCTTTATTACCTCATCACCGAATTGATGTCCATAAGTGTCATTAACATCTTTAAAATTATCACAATCCAACATTATTACCCCATAAATTCCCTCTAAACTCTGGGCTACACTAATTATATATTGATGGTTATAAACCCCTGTCATTGAATCTGTTATAGCCTTTTCATAGAGAATTTTTGCTCTTTCCTCTTCAATTGCCATATGGGTTTGTAATTTCAGATACTGAATTACTACTAAGATTATCATGGCAAAGGAAAGCAAAATTACTCCAAAGGCTGTGTAGCTTACCGAAGAAAATCTTTTTAAAAGGCCATTGACTACATCTACCCCTCCAGTAATCAGTAAAGTAGCAATAGAAAATAATAGGATTTGGGATTCTTCCCTTTGATGATAATTTTTCCAAGAACACCATAGCCAATTAAGTATATTGAGGAAATTGCATAATTAAATTTCTAGATTAAATTTATCAATATATTGTGTTTATTATTTTTCTATAATACTATATCTAGATATTTTGTTTTTGATTTCTTAAATATGCAATTTCCTCATATTAACTAAAATTAAAATATTTAGGTAGTTATACCCTACCTTGAAAGAGTAATTGTTATCTGAATGTAAAATTAAAATGATTATTCCTACTAAAGATGCTGTACCTAAATACAACGTAATCTTTTCTTTATATAATGTATATACAGCTAAAGCTATAAAATAGCATGCCAAATACATAAAAAACAAAGATATTTTTTTAAAAGTTAAAATAGAAAAGGGTATGTATGGGATGTAGAAATAATCTAAAAAATTGATACTCATTGCCATAGCAGCTAAGGAAAAATAGAGGAATTCTTGCTGGATCTTGCCAGAAATAAAATATAAAGTAATGATCATTGCAAAGGCAAACCATAGGGCACCGAAAACTACGAAATAAATATTTTCAAAGAGAAAACGAAAATAGGTAGCTAACTTTAAGGCCATTTGTCCATTTGTTATTAAAATAGGAAATTCCGATTTCCCCAATTCATATAAACCCATGACTTGGATTGTTAATTGATTTTGGTCAAGGATTAAGTCAGGACTTATTGTGAATAGGTGGGTTGAATTCCAAATATTACTCCTCCCTTGATCTTGTTCCCCTACTATACCTACCAATTTATCGTTAAAATAAACTCGGTACCACTGACCTGATAGGCGATGAATGAGTAATCGATAATCCTGTCCAGAAACTTTACTAAAATTCTCTCCAGGAATATATTGGGTGAAGGTAAAAATTCCCGCTTCTTCAGGAGTGACTAAGCGATATTCTAAATTATCCCTCATCCCATCTAAATAAAATTGATCAAGAATAATTACTTCATCTCCGTATTTTTTCAATAAGGTTTTATTTTGAAAATCTAGCCTAAAGGCGAGGAAAAGAAAAAAGGTACAAATAAGTAACACAATAATTTTTAATTTATTTCCCTTCATGAACAACACCAACTTGACATAATAATATATTTATTAATTCTACTTTAATGTAAAAAAATCCTTTAATAATAAAAAAATCCCTTATGTTTGTATAAGGGATACCGTAATTATTATAGAAACTTTTGTATTTCTACATAATACCCGTTTGGGTCTTTTACAAAAAAGTGATAAATATTAAATTTAGGGTTTACCTTTGGTTTTTCATCAATTACAACATTATTATCTATTAATTCATGATACATTTTATCTACATCATCAACTAATAAAGTAATGATAGGACTTTTTCCATTAACACTAATATTTAAATGTTGGCAAAAACCCAACTTCCCTCCGCCAGGCACATCATATATCTTACAAAGTCCTTGGTCTTTATAAATGGGTAATTTTAAAATTTTATTATAAAAATAATGGGTTTCCTCTAAGTTACTAGTACCTAAAAATACAATTAATCCTTCTAACACTCAAACCACCCCAACATTTTCCCCATTCTATCCAATTATATATCTAAATTTGAATTAGATACCTCTACTTTCCTTAAATAAAACATAATCCCTGTAAAAGCTAAAAATGTCAAGATTAAACCTATACCAATTGTTCCTTCAAAAATTATAATTATAGAGAATAATAATGAATGAATTATCCCATAAATGGCCAAACCTTTTCTAAGCTTACTATTAAAATCAATGAAAAGAAACAGTACAATAGCAGCAGCAATAACAGATAATAACCAATTAGGAATCGATAAACCCCATAAATTAAAGCTTGAATTCCATCCATTTAATGTAATTTCATGTCTACCGAAAAATTCATCGAATGGAAATTCTCCGAAACCTAAACTAGCTACAACTGATCCCCAAGGCATAAAACTAGCAATTATTACAACAGCACATAAGATGACTATTGTCACTTTGTTTTTGTCATTCAAATAAAACACCCCCAAATTTTTTTAAAACCTATTACCAGGTTATTCTACAAAAATTTAAATTATCCTTCAAAATATTAATTTTATAAGATTTATAAAGAGAAATAATATTTTTTAATCTTTTGTGCCATTAACTTTCTTCTTTCATTTAAAAACTGTTCATAATCCCCTACTTCCATTTCAAAAATTGATTCAGGAATACAGTTTTCCTTCATATTTTCCTTCAATTCTTCTAAATTCTCAATTCCCGTTATTGAAAATTTTTGATTAGTTATATCTTCTTTAATCAGATTAAAATAGATTTTAGGTGATTTATCTTTTATTTTGATATTAATTTCTGATTGCATAATAACATAATTTGCTATTTGATTGTATTGTCCTCTGCCTAAATTATACTTTTGCAAGTATTTTTTAGGAAATATATGATGGATATCCCCTCTTTCTTCAATTAAATGTTTTACCTCTATTTCTTTAGATAAAAATCCCCTATCTCCACTTTTAATTTGCGAAATTAAAAAGAGGCTAAAGTATGGACTGCTTCTAACAGAAGTATCTAACCTACTAACAAGAATATTATCCCAAAAAGCATCAGATAACTGTCCTTTTTCTTCGTTTTCTATAAAGACTTCAAAACTATCTTCTAACATCTTCTTTATATCATAATCAAATTGGGATTCTGAAGAACCGGAATATCTTCCTGTCAACAAGGATAATACTAACCATTTCCTAACAAGTTTTTCTATTTTATTAGAATCTACCCCTTTTGTTTTTAATGTTAAATATAATATATAGCCAAAGTTTAATACATTTTGTGATCTAATTAAAGTTTTGTCGATTATTCCTGTAGATTTTACTATCATGATATATCTTTTAAAATTAGTTTCATTGACAAATTCTAACACACCTTTTTCAAAGGTTTTAAAGCTTTCTTCTTCTATTTCCTTTTCATATTCTCTAGTTTTAAAATTTCTACCTGATAATAAACTAACTAAATCTGATAACTTGCCTCTATGGAACTGAGAAGTGAAAGCAACTCTAATAACATCAGAATAAGTAGGTACATACAAGTCTTGTTTTTCCTTTGCTATCCAAGTTATTTTACTAAAGTAATCAGTTTGTACAAACTCAGGATCATTTTTTCTAATTGCTTCAACTATACTAGAATTTCTTGCCATATGACAAAAGTAATCGATAATCTTTCTTATCAAATATCCATTGAATTCTTTGTTAACAGCTATTTTAGACATAGCAAAATCTGCTTGACTGAGAACAACTCCTTTAGAGTTTATTCTAATAAAAATTTCCGTTACCGTTTCAATATCAAGGCTATGGGATAATTCTATTATTCCTATTACTCTATGTTTAATCTCGGTAAGCTTTTTTATTTTTTTAAATAAAATTTCGTCGATTATATCAGGGACTTCTTTGCAAAAATCATAAACAAACTTAAGTTCATTTACTTCTCCTTTAATGAAGACAGAAATATCCTTTATCCAATTTGGATCTTTTTCTATGGCTGTATTTAATACTTCAAACCTTTCTTCTAATGGGTTAAAGGCAATCTTTATAGATTTTTTGTTATAATTCTCATCTAAAACTTCCATACCCATTAAAGCTGCTGTCATAGCAGTTACCCGTTGCTGGCCATCAATCAAAATTCTTTTTCCAGAAGATTTTGTCCCATCTTTAAGCCTTATATCAGGATTTCTCCATGTAATTAAATATCCTACAGGATATCCTTTATATAAAGAATCAATTAAATCCCTTACTTTAGTGGAATCCCAAACAAAAGGCCTTTGTATTTCTGGTATTGCTACATCCCCATCCCTTATCCATGATAATATACTTTCTACAGAAACATTATTAACCTCATATTTTCGACTCAATTTCTACACCCTTCCATAACATTTTCTCTACATAGCTACATAAAATTTAGACGACTTCTAATAACATGGCCCATTCTATAGCAACAATGTAATTTTTCAATATTTTATCTTTACCGATCTCTTGTAACACAGGGGAATTCTCAATTTTTTCCCAAATAAATTTTTCATAACTTATCACTAAATCCAAGTATTCTTTTAACCTATTGTTATTACCTAATAGTGCCTGTTTTACTTCTGAATCTAGAGGCAACTCATCTAATACATCCTGCATCCTTTTATTTAAAAGAATATCAATGGCTGAAAACATACCTGTTAAAAAATAATTCAATGGATTTGGTAACTTTTGCTCTTTCGCTAAAAGTTCCATCATTTTACCACGGATTAAACAATTTTTAACCAACTCGTTATTCTCCTTGCTTTTTACCCCGATTAACAGCATTAAAAAAATCCATTTTTTTATTTCAACTATCCCCATTCTGACTAAGGCATGTTTTACAGATTTAATTTCTTGTCTTGTAGAGAAGTAAACAGAATTTACTAGTTTTAATAGCCTATAAGTTAACCCTAAATCTCTCTGAATTATTTCTGCTAGTTTATCAAAGTTTGGTTCGACTTTACTTAATTCTTCTAGCATTTGGAGTAGTTTTACATTTAAAAAGACCAAATCATTACTTTTAAGTATTGTCGGCTTACTGAAAAAATAACCTTGAAATAATTGATAACCTAAATTTAAAGCTTTTATAAAGTCTTCCCTTGTTTCTATTTTTTCCGCTAAAAAAAATACCTGGTGACCATATTTTTTTATTGCCCTACTTTGCGTATAATAGTCTACTTTATTGAATTCTACTTTTACAATATCTATAAATTTAAGTAATAGTTGTAAGTCTTGATGAAAAACAAAATCGTCAATCGCTATGGTATAGCCATTTTTCTTTAACTTTTCACAAACCTTTATAACTTCTTCTGTTAATTTAACATTTTCTAATACTTCCACTACCGTTGAATCTTTAGGAAGTAACAAGGGAATTTCCCTTTCTAACATCGTCTGAGAAAAATTTATAAAAGCTTTTTTACCATCAGTAAGTTTTTGAAAATCCATAGTAAAAAAGGCATTATTTATTAGCTCTGCAGTTGCTTGATTATCATCATTTCCTTGGTAATAATTATCCATACTGTTTCTATATAATAATTCATAACCATAAACACTCAAATTTCTATCAAATATAGGTTGTCTAGCTATAAATACCTCCAATATAATCCCCCCTGCAACAAGCCCTAATATTTTACTTATTCTACAATTATTTGATTTTTCCTTGTTTTATAATAAAAAAAGCCGAACAATTCGGCTTACCACAAATATCCTACTAAACAAAAAATAAAAACTGTAGATAATGCTAATAATATTGTTAACAGAACCTGCTCCTACTACCAGTAGAAGTAATCCAGCTAACTCTAAGGTTTTAACAAAATTCAAGTTAAAGTACCACGAAATACCATAAGTTATTACCGTCGTTATTCCAGCAACTAAGAGGGCACCCCTCCCCCTTTTTTATCAGTATGGTTTTCTGCTAGTTTTATTATAACATACTGATGAAAATTTTAATAATATTAAATATTGATAATTATTGAATTTTCATTAAATTAACCCCAACTTAGATAGTAATGTTAAAAACATAAAACCAATTCCTGAGCCAATTAATGGCCCTACTGGAGTCCCTCGCAAAAAAGCAACAGCTACAAAGGTTCCTACTATTACTCCTAAGGTTAAGTTAGAGTTAATTGGCCCTATTTCTATCCCCTTAGCACCAAACAAAGCAACAGAAATACCTGCGAAAAACCCGATAATCCCATCGGGTTTTAAAAAAACTGTTTTTATATCTTGTACTGTATAACGCCCTAATACTATTGGTGCTAAAAATCCCAAAGTGATTAAGATTATTCCCCAACTAATCCCATTTTTTGCTATAAACTCCAAGGGCCTATCGGCTTTTAAGAGTTTTAATAAAAGAATTAATGCTGTAGCTATTGCCATAGGACGATTTTTAGTTAAAATAGACAGAATAAATACAACACTAAATAATACTTCTATCCAAAATTTTTCAATCAATTCTAATCCATCCTTTTTATTAGATTTACTGAATTACCTTAATTCTTTTAATAGCCGGTGCTAAAACAAAGGTTAAGGCTAAAGATACTACTCCTTGGATAATATTTAAAGGAGCATCAGCTACTGCAGCGGCGAAGCCGTATAAAAATATTGCTGCCACAAAATAGCCAGCATTCAATATTAGAACTGCTATTATTAATGCTAATACAATTTTATAATTTTTGAAACCTTCTTTTAGATAAATAATTGAAACTAAACCAACTACAAATCCTTCTAAACCTTTAATAACAAAGGTAAAAGGTGCCCATAAAGGATATCCTAAAATTATATCAGCTAAAGCTGAACCAACAGCTCCAGCGACAAAACCTGCAGTAGGTCCAAAAACAAGGGCAATAGAAAAAATTACAGCATCACCTAAGTTAATATAACCAAAGGCTATGGGGAAACTGATATAAGTCGTTACTAAAGCTACCATAGCTATAGAAAGAGAGTATAACCCTAATAATTTTCCTTTATTCATTACTTCTACCTCCTAGAAAATATTCTAATTCTATTATTAGAATAATCTATTTTAACTATATATAAAAGCGATAAAAGTAAAAAAGTATACTGTAACGATACAGCATACTTTTAGTCATCTATATTTTTATTTTTGTTATTAACTATAAAATCGATAAAATTATGGACATTTTCTTTTTCTTTTGTTGTTAGTTTTTGATATTTGAGTATCAAGTTAATTTCATCTTCATTCAAAGACTTCAAATCTATATTTTTTCTAATATTAGACTTTCCAATTAAATAATCAGTCGAAACACCAAAATAATCAGATAGTTTTTCTAATACCTCTAAACTTGGCTCTCTTTTTCCCATTTCATATTTACTAATTGAAGCTTGAGTCATGTTTAAATCCATTGCTAGTTTTAATTGGTTTATCTTTTTTTCTTTTCTTAGTTCTCTTAATCTTTTCACCGGCCATCATCTCCCTATGGATATTATATTATCCATAGTTTGACCAGTTATTCCATTATGTTATAATCATAATATATATTTTTATATAAAGGTGATGTGAATGTTAAATTGTTGTTATATCATTTGTCATATCTATAATAATAAATATTTTTCCCTTTATTATAGTTCAAATATAACAGTAATAATAAAAAAAATTATAATAAAATTAGCAAATCAAGGTATATATATTTTTTACGTTGATTTAAATAATTATGCTTTATTTGTTAATTTGACTAAATTATATAATCTTTCAAAAGTATATCCTAAAATTAAAATCATTATAAATACATTAAATAGAAATAATATGATTTTAGATTGTAATTTTTTTAATAAAATATTTTTCCTTACTGACTCTATAGTTCCTTTAGATCTAGTTAAATTTTGTAAGAAAAAAAATATAAAATTATCAATTGTAAATATTAATAAAAAAAATTAGTCATTTTATTCTTCAATAAAGCCTAATGTAATCATCTGCATTAACACCTGTCTTTGATTTTGTTCAGCTAATTGAGGATTTGTTAATGGATTATATAATCCAGGGGCTTTAATTATCCCAGCTAACATAGCTGCCTGTTCTACAGTAAGGTCTTTTGCCGATGTATTAAAGTATTTTTGTGCTGCCCTTTCCACCCCATAATTGCCATTGCCAAAATATATTTGATTTAAGTACATTTCTAATATTTCCTCTTTAGAATATCTTCTTTCCAGTTTTATAGAAATAACCAACTCTAACAATTTCCTCTGAATTGTCTGTTCATGGTGTAAGAATAAATTTCTTGCTAGTTGTTGGGTTATAGTACTACCCCCTTGAACTATATCTCTATTTTTGGCATTCACCTTAAAAGCACGGAGTATCCCTTTTATATCAAAACCTTTATGATTGAAAAAACGATTATCCTCTACTGCTATAAAGGCATAAATTAAGTGATCAGGCATTTCTTCAATTGATATAAATTCTATTTTATTTTCCTTATATTCCCGGATAAGTATACCTTCTACTAAATAAATAGGTCTATGCTTTTCAAAGATAGGGGATGGTTCATCCCAATTTATGTAGTAAGGTGAACTAGGAACTACTAATGAAAGATAAGCAGATAAAAATACAACTATTATTATATTTATACAAATAATAGATAGTTTTAATAACTTCTTAAAAAGTTTCATAAAAGTATGCCCTCCCTTTTTCTCCCCTTATAATTTCGACTTAATATTAAAAAAATCCTGCTATATTGAAGTTATTAGCAGGATTTTTATCACCTCAAATACAATTGGTGAACAAGGATATTGTATTATCGGTGGAAGAGTTTCAAGAAAAGAGCTTAGACGAAATAAATTATTTTATATTAGTATACAACCTTAAATAAAGCGAAGTGCCTCTGCTGGATCCTGATTTGCTGCCTGATATGCTGGATATAAACTGGAAAACAATCCAACAAATAATGCTATTCCAATTGAAAGTAAAAATAATTCTATCCTCCAAGGTATAGTAATATCTACTGATGTAAAACGGGGTCCAACATAGCTTGCTATTCCAATTCCCACTAAATATCCAATTATTCCTCCTAGTAAACTCATCCCAATCCCTTCCATCACTATTATCTGGACAATATGTGTTTTGCGAAATCCTATGGCCCGAAAAATACCTATTTCCTTTGTTCTTTCTCTAACGGAAGTAGATATTGATAAACCACTCCATAGGAAAATGTTAGACCACCTGAATCAGGAGTAATAATTACATTTACTCCAAACTCAGTAAATTGCCTGGTGATTTCTTCCTTCATAACTTCTACTATACCATAGACTGATACAATAGTAGCAATTCCAATAATAAGCCCTAGCAATACAAGAAACATTTTCATTTTACGACGGCGAAGGTTATTAATAACGATCAGATAAAGCATTTAAACCCTCCCTCTTTCTAAAACTTTTCAATACTTTTCCAATTATCTTCTAAGATTTTACCATCTTTCATATAAATTGTTCTACCCATATAACGTAGATTATCTGGATTATGGGTTACCATCAATATAGTTAAACCTTCTTCATTTAACTTCTGAAATAACTCCATAATTTCGTTACCGGTTTTAGTATCCAGACTACCAGTAGGCTCATCTGCTAAAATGAGAGGTGGAGAGTTTACAATAGCCCTTGCTATAGCAACCCTTTCTTGCTCTCCTCCTGAGAGTTGATTAGGTAACCTTTTCATTTTATTTTCAAGCCCTACTCGGATTAAAGCTTCTTCAGCCATCTCTTTTTTTTGCTTATTACTTACCTTTACAGTTGTTAAAGGAAGCATTACATTTTCATGAGCTGTTAGATAAGGGAATCAACTGAAATTGTTGAAAAACAAATCCTAAATATTCTCTTCTAAAATCAGCCCTCATTTCTTGGGACAACTCATAGATGTTTATTCCATCTATTTCAACCCTACCTTCTGTAGGTGGATTTAGTGCACCTATAATAGAAAGTAAAGTACTTTTCCCTGACCCAGAATGACCCATAATACTAACAGCCTCACCTTTGTTCACATCGAAGGATACTGATTTTAATGCCTGAACCTCATCACCCATAGATACATAAGTTTTAGATACATTTCGCAAAGAAATCATCATTTCTGCCATATTTCTACCTCCTCTTGAAATTTATTGCAGTATTTCCTTTTTTAAATAAAGCGTAATGCCTCTACTGGATCTAGTTTAGCTGCCTTAATTGCAGGATAGGCACTAGCTATTAAAGTCACACCCATAGAAAGGAAAATTACCGGTAAGGCTAATTCAGTACGAAAAGGTATTTCACTTTGAAGCTGGGCTAAAGGTGGGCCTGCATAAAAACAACATTTAAATATTTAACAATAACAAAATCATTTTTCCCATTATCATTATTTAATTCTTCTAATGAATCTTGTTTATCTATATCAAACCAATTTTCATCTTTTCTATGATTACTCATTTTTCAAACCTCCTTTAGTAAAATTTTTTAACAGTACTACCTTCGAGGTCTCCAATTTAAAACTATTTTTTGATGAGAGGCAATTTTTTGAGTAACCATCATTATTTCTCCTAACAATTCACTGAGGTCTATATTTTGAATTTTCATTTTGTTAGGTTTTGCAAAATCTAATAGACTTTTTATTACCCTATTTGCCCTTTCTATTTCATGTTCTATTATTTCTAAACCTTCTTTTATTTCTACATCTTCAACATCTTCTTTAATTGTTTGGCTTATAGTTTTAATAATCCCCAAAGGATTACGTATTTCATGGGCTATTCCAGAAGCTAGTTGCCCTATTGCTACTAACCGTTCTGTTCTTTTTACTTGATTTTCTAATTTTTTTACTGTGGTTACGTCTTCCATTACAAGAACAGCACCTTCTTTTACTTTAGCTAAATTCTCAATAGGATAGATGGTAATATCAAGGAATAGATCATTTTTTTCTTTACCTATATAATTTAAGTTGATTTTAACCACTGTTTCTGTCCCTTTTATTATTTTATTAATTCCTTCAATAATAGTTTCTTGTTCAATAAATTTAGTTATCTCACTTTTAGTACCTAAAACCTTTATTATCTGCCTATTTACTGAACGAAGTTGTCCATTAATATCAAAGGCCATAACTCCACTATCAATACTTTGCAAAATATTGTTCGTATAATTTTCCAAATTAGTCAATTTAATTATTTGATATTCTAACTCTTTACCCCTTCTATAATCTTGTTCGACTAAATATCCAGTAATTAATCCTACTACAACAAACATTACAGACTCTAATAATTGGTTAAATAATTCAATATTAAATACTCCAAAATAGATTATCATATGTGGTATATATAGTAAAAAAACAGCTATTGAAACGGCAAATCCACCTTGAATACGAAACTTAAAAGCTGCTAAAATAATTGGTATATAGTATAACCTCCTGTAAAAATCATGGAGAACCCATAAATTAGATTGGGTAAAATAATGTAATCCAGTTATAAATAAGAGTAAAAATATAATTAAATAATTCCATCGAGTATTTTCTTTCATATATATCACCTGTTTATTTGTATTTATATTTACTAACTCTTCCATTGCAATTTTTGTACCAAAAAATTATCACAATTATATTCTACATAATTTTGTATATCTAATAAAGTTAAAGAATCTCACTAAAAATTTCACAAAAAAACTATTGATTTCTCCCTTAGTTTGTATTAGAATTAAGTACATTAAAATTAAATAAGATAAACTCGTATAATTTTGGTAATATGGTCCAGAAGTCTCTACCAGACTGCCGTAAACAGTCTGACTACGGGTTTTTTAGCTAACTTAGTGAGGTTAGTTTAGTTTTTTATACCTTTTTAGCTATAAAACCCCGTAAAAGCAGCGGGGTTTATTTTTTTAAAATAAAATCAGGAGAGGAGATTTGAAAATGTATCCACTTTTTAAACGGGAAGATTTTGATGGTTTCTTTGCTCTGTTTCAAAACAATTTAGCTAATTTCGTACTAATCGCTTTAACTTTAACTTCCATGGGATTTCCTAATCAAATTATTTACGGTAGAATAATCCCAGGTGCTGCTGTAGCTGTATTATTTGGCAATCTATATTATGCCTACATGGCTAAGAAATTAGCTTTAAAAGAAAATAGAGTTGATGTAACAGCATTATCTTATGGTATTAGTACCCCTGTAATGTTTATATACTTATTCGGGGTTTTAAACCCTGCTTTAAAGCAAACTGGTGACCCTGAAACTGCTTGGAAAATTGGTTTAGCTGCTTGTTTTTTAGGGGGAGTTATAGAAATTTTAGGTAGTGTAATTGGACGTTGGGTGAGGAAACATGTTCCTAGAGCAGCAATGTTAGGTGCTTTAGCAGGAGTTGCTTTTGCTTTTATAGGTGGAGAATTGCTGTTTAAAACCTATGAAATGCCGATAATCGGTATGGTAGTTTTAGCTATAATTTTGATCGGTCTTGTTGCTAAAAAAACTATGCCCTTTAAAATGCCGGCTTCCCTTTTTGCCATTGTTATAGGAACTGTTTTAGCTTATCTTTTTGGCAATGCTGAGGTATCCCAAATTCAAGCTGGTTTTGCCAATGCCGGTATTTACGTACCATTATTAAGTTTTGGTTTTATTGAAGGTCTTATCCTTCTGTATAAAGAGATGTTGACCTTATTTGCTATTTTATTACCTATTTCTATATATAACTTTATAGAAACTATGAACAACGTTGAAGCTATGGCCGCTGCCGGTGATAATTACGATGTAAAGGAAGCACAAATTGCCGATGGACTTGGTACTGTAATAGGTACACTATTTGGTGGAGTTTTTCCTACCACCGTCTATATTGCATCTGTTGGTTCTAAATGGATGAATGCAGGACGGGGATATAGTATTTTAAATGGTATTGTATTTCTCCTCGCTTCTACCTTTGGTGTTATAGCCGCTTTAGCTAAGATTATACCAGTTCCTGTAATCGCTCCTATTTTAGTTTTTGTAGGAATTTCTATGGTCTCTCAAGCCTTTACCTCCGTTAAATCAGCCCACTATCCTGCTGTAGTAATAGCTATGTTCCCCTATTTTGCCAATTATATAATGACAAGGTTTAATGGTGCTGCAGGGGAAGTAGTAGCAAACTTATCTACAGGGATTGTACCTTTAGGACAAGGGGCTATGTTTACTGGTTTAATCTGGGGTGCTGTACTGGTCTTTATAATTGACAATCAGTTTGAAAAAGCAGCTATATCTACAATAGTCGCCGCCTTACTAAGTACTGTTGGTTTTATGCATGCTCCAAATTTGACTTTACTATACAATTATCAATACACTGTTGGATACTTGGTCATGACTGCTTTATTCATAGCTTTTCATTTAGGAAACAAAACACCAAAAAAGTTAGGAGTTTAACCTCCTAACTTTTTTAATTTGTCTTAGTAGTTATATTTATTATCTTTCCATCTTCTATTATAGCAACCAAAGTTATACTAAAAGTTCTATTACCTGTCTGTAATATACCCTTAACTTCGATTTCCTCTGCATTTAAATTTACTATTTCGTATTTATATCCAGGAAACAACTCTACTGCTTCTTCAGGTGGATTAGGATTATTTTCCTTTTCCAAAAGATAGATAGCATGTTCTAGCCCAGCTTCCGCTAAATACAATGCCTTAGTTCTCTCTTCTAAATATTTATTGCTCCTAAATTCACTTAAATATGCTGCTAATAAGGCACTACTTAACATAAGGAATAACATTGTAACAATTATAGTTAATACTAATGCGTAACCACTCGTTTCTTTCATATATCTTTTCATTTAACACCTCAAAATTCAAAAGGATAATAACTGGAATCGTCTATAAAATTATCAATACTTTTATACTCTATTAAAGAACCACCACTTGTTATAAAAACACCATCTCTAGCTATAGCCAAACCTTTAAAAGAACCTCCAGAAAATGTTATTTTTCCATTAGGAGCAAATAAAACCCCCTCTATATGCATCCACCCAGATAAAGTAATATCTCCTTTGCTCACTATAATTACATTTTTAAAGGTTTGCCAATTATTAAATACATAATTTCCTTGCGAAAAAATTCTTACTCCATTAAAAAGTGGACCTCCAGATAAATACCCATTACTTATATACCAAGAATCATCTCTAAGTTTTGGTAAAGATATTTGTGGGAATTGAATAGAATCATATTTAGGTAATTTTTCTACTTTGATACATTTTGCTAAAATAGATTGGTTATAATTTCGAGGATAACTTAAATTCCCTTTATAATAAATATTTCCTTTAATATTTGGAGTCCAACCAAGTTCTACATCACCTTCTACATAAATATTCCCATGAATAACGGCATCTTTTAACCTTAAATTACCAGCAACATATACATCTCCATAAATATTTCTTGTACCATTCCATAGATTCAAATTTCCATTTACAAACATGAAACCGTTATTATCATCTAATCCTAACCCAGAACTACCTCCATCTAAATTTATGTTACCATCTATGAAAATGTTTTTAACATTCGTGAAATTGCCTTGGTTTAAATCGCTTGTAACTAAATCAGAACCTATGTATATTGTGCCATTTCTTGCAAGGATACTACTGCCTCCAAACTTAAAATCACTACCAAAAATAAATACATTTTCCGCTAAAATAAAATTAGATCCTTCATCTTTACTGATTACTGAATAATCTAGCCTTGCCACACTAAATTTTGTTTCTTTATCTTCAGTAGATAAGGTGATGTTTACTAAAGTAGGGGATGATTTATCAATACTAAAGTTTCCAGATACAATTCCTAAAAATTCCGTTTTTCTATCTTGTTCCTGATAATATTCACGGATTAGTTTTCCATTTTCAATTTTATAATTAATAGTATCACCAGTGTGGGGAGTTACTATCAAATTTGTATCATTATTACCATTATCTTCAACTATTGTTTCTTTTGCATATTTGATATCATTTGTTAAGTAACTCATAGCTAAGCGTAAGTCGTTTCTATCATGGCTGTTAGTTATTTGCCTAGAAACTAGTAACTGACTAGAAGCAACCATGGGATAGGCAACAGTAGCAACTAATCCCAAAATTGCCATAGTGACAATCAATTCAATTAAAGTTAAACCTTTATTAGTCAATAATTTCTTAATCATTTTAATCACCCCTTGTTTTTGTGATAATAACCATTGGGGTCAAACCACTACTTTCAGTGGTAACTTTTATTTGTAAAAGTCCTTCCTTAATTTCTTTAACTTCTAAAGTAATCTTATACTTTGTATTATCAATATCTATGTCTTTTGTAAATTGTTCTTCCCCTTCATTCCATCCTTGACTTTTCAACCATCCCCCTAACTTACCTTCACGTTCTTGCCAAATATTTTTGTTTCCCTTTATTTCTTCTATTACACTAGTAGTTACTGAGACCATTTCTAACCTTTCTTTATTTAATTTAGCACTTTTGATCCCTGAGATGATGACATTAGAAATAAAGATCATTGCTAAAAGTAAAATTCCCGTTGCTACCATAACTTCCACTAAAGATATCCCTTTTTGGTTTTTCCACTCCATAATAATCACCCTTTATTTTCCACTAACTACTTAAAATTATATCATAAATTTAATATAAAGATGTTAAAAATATTTAAAATTTTTTACTTAAGTTTATGTGTTTCACTAATATTTAATAAAAATTAGAGGCAATTTTTTGCCCCTAATTTTCTATTGGTAAAATTTTAATAAGATTTCCTCCCAATTCTTCTGCCGTTTGGGGATTACAGGTGGTAAAAATTACTTGATTATTTTTGGCAAATTCCTGAATTAGCTTAATACCCTTTTCTTTTCTATTAGGATCTAAATCAACAAGACAATCATCTAACACGATAATCCCTGGATTTTCCCCATACAATACTTCAATTATTGCTAACCTAAGGGCCAAGGCTACAGAATCCTTTGTTCCAGTAGATAAGAGTTCTATCGGCATTGGTACCTCTTCTTTTTTTATTTCTACATGGAGATTATCTTTTATTTCTGTAACTTGATACCTGTTATCAGTTAAAAAGGCTAAATACTTTTTAAAGGAATTCTCTAAAGGCTTAAAGGAATCTCTATCCATTTCTGCTAATTTTTCTTCAAAAACCTTTTTTATGATTTGTATTTTTCTTCCCCTATCTTTTAGAATCTGTAATTCTTTTTCAAGATTTTTAACTTCTTCGGCTATCTCTTCTGAAGAAACATCTGGTAATTCCATTTCTAACTTGTAATAGTCCTTTTCTAAAGTTTTTAATTGTTCTTCAATATCTCTTTCTTTTTTTCTAAGCTGCCCTAAAGAAGCAAAGAATTGATCGGTATCAACAAATTCAGGAGGTAGTGGAGCAAGTACTTTTAACTGTTCCTCCAAACTTTTAATTTCTGCCTTTTTTTCAACTAGTAAGTCTAATATTTTTTCTGGACTTTTGTATTCTTTAATCCATTCCTCTAATTTACTTTTTAGTGTCCCTAACTCTATTTCTAACTCCCGTAATCTCTTTCCTTTTTCCTCTAACTCCCTTTCTATTTCCCCTTCTCCTTTATTCAATTGGATCATTTCCATAGATTTTAGTTTTTCTTCTAAGCTTTCTAGACTTTCACCATTTAGAAGGATATCTATACTAGTTTTAATCCTCTCTATATCCCTATTTAAGTTATCTATCCTTTCTTTATTGACTTTTCCTTCTTCAATAGTAGTTATTCTTAATTCTTCTAACCTTTCCTTCAATTCTTTTTCCTTATTTTCTAGCTCTTCTTTTAACTGGTTAAAATTAAATTCACCGGATTGTATTTCTAATTCCCCAATTCCTTCAAACTCGATCTTTAAGTAACCTTCAGCAGTTATTTCTTGTTCAATTCTGTATTGTTCTTTGTTATCAAAATCTTTTGTTACCCAAACAGGAACAGTACTTTTTAAAATTTTACTCCTCATTTTTCCCGCCTTAATAGCGGTTCTGATTTTTTCTATACTGTTTCTTAATCTTTCTAAACTTTGTATGTCTTGATTAGTAATTTTAGGAATTAAACTTAAGTCCCCTTCCTTTTTCTTTAATTCACTTAAACTCTCTTTTATTTTATTTACTTTACTAGAAAGATTTTCCTTTTCTTTAATCTTCCGGGCATTTTCTAATTCTTCTTTAAGACCTTTTAACTCCTCTTCAACTTTTTCTTTTTCCTTTAAAGCATTTTTATGTTTTTCCTCGATTTTGGGCCAGTTATAATTTATTTCCCTTAACTCTTTTTCTACACTAGTTAACATCTTAATTTGAGGTTGAATTTGCGCCCTTTTACTTACATCTAACTCTACTTTACTGTATTCTTTTAGTTTTTCTAATATTTCACCCTTTTGTTCCTCTAATGCTTTTAACCTTCCATTTAATTCTGCCAGCTTTTTTTCAAGTTCAGTTGAATTTTTTAATTCTATCTTTTTATCTTCTAATTGATAATATTTTTCTAAAATACTGTTTTTAGGAATTCTCTTTGGCCTATTAATACTTTCAGGACGATCTATATTAGGATTCCATTTATCGTAAAGTTCATTGTATTCCCTTTCTATTGCCCCTTTTAATTTATCAACAGAAATGCCATCTAATTCCATGACCACTTTTCGTAAAAATGTACTTACATCTTCTACTACATCTTGATCATTTAAGATTAAATCAATTGCCCTTTTCAAATCTCCTTGTTTTGAGAAAATAATGTTTTTGTAAGTTTTTTCACCAAAACTTAAGATTTTGCTTAATTCTAGTTGAATATTGTTTTCATCAAGGATTTCGCTACCATCGGGTAATTCCATTCTACACTCTGGTTGAACTCCCCACCTTTTCCTAATTGTATATTCTCTATTTTCTTTGTAAAAAGAAAGATGTCCATCAAAAAAATCCCCTGAAGGAATAGGTTTAAATCTTTTAATAAAATTTTTATCTTCATTGTTATTATTTCTAAGTTTATGTCCTTTAAATAAAGTGGCATATATTCCTTCCACAACTGTACTTTTACCTGCTTCATTAGGCCCTAAAATCACATTAAGGCCTTCTTTTAGTTCTACCTTTAAACCTTTAAGTCCACCAAATTGGGAACAGGAATATTTTTTAATTTTCATATTTACACCCCCTGATCAATTCATAGGCCAATTGTAATGCATCTTCATCTTCTTCTAAAAGGGTTTTTAACATTTTATAGGGAAAAGAGTTTTCACTAAATTCCCTTTGAATATCTTCCTCTGTTATTTTCAAATTTAGATGATTTTGTATATCTAAATAAAATAGTTTTTCTTCTATTTCTTTTAAATCATCTAAAAGCTTATCGGAAAGTTCTTTATCTACTCTACCCTTTAAAGTTAACCTAACAACCTTCTTTTCAGGCTTATTTTCTAAAAGTTCTCTTTTCAAATTATCTAAATCAAAATCTGAGCAAATTGTCCATTCTAAGTCATAAAATCTATAAATCCCTGTTTCAATGGATTTTCCAGTTATTTTTCTATCTTCATCTATTGTAATTAGCCAAGCATATCCCGGATGCCTACAATCTAAACCATCGGGTTCAGGGGTACCGGCATTAAAGATTTTCCGATCCTTTACTTCTTTTTCCCCTGGATAAGGAATATGGGTATGTCCTAGTAACCAAAGATCAAGGCCCCTTTCTTCTAACTCCTTCTCATTCATTTGAAAATATTTATTTTCCAAATCTGGAGAGAGATTTTGCAATGATCCATGGGCTACTCCTATATGTAAAAACCCTTTTTCCTCCCTTTTGATCCAGCCTAACACATTATGTTCACAATGTTTTTGATGACAATAGGCAGGGTATATATATATATCTAGATCATCCAAGTAAAAGGGAGTCCAACTATTTAATAATATGGTATTGTCTCCTTTGGATGCCAGAAAATCTTGCCATAATTTAGTCCTTTCATCGTAATGATCGTGATTTCCAGGCATAACTAATGCCGTTCCCGAAAATTGATTAAGTATTTTAGCTACAACATCGATATCTCTCTTTGCCACTTTAGAATAGTCGAATAAATCCCCAGCAATGATGAATAGATCACAATTTTCATCGTTAGCTAAAGCCACCAATTTCCTTAAATTATCAATCCTTGCATCTTTTAATTGTCTTTTTACTTCTTCAGGATAGTTATTCCATTTTTTACCTATATGATTATCTCCTGTTAGGAAAATCTTAAATTCCATAACCCCAACTCCTTCCCTCTTCTTTTTTATAAATATTCTACTAAAAAATTATAATCCCTTTTTTAGGGAAAATAAAATCCAGATGATGTTAATTTTCAACATCTGGATTCTAGCATTAAACCAGGTTATCAATTTTATTAAAATCAATAAAAATAATTGAATATTTTAACAAAATTATTTATCAGTCAACACAGCCTAAGCTATGTTTACTCTGATTGGGTGTAACCCCACACCCTCTATCCCCTCCGAAAATACATTGGGGAATACTTT
>NZ_FOIF01000031.1 GCF_900111575.1 Anaerobranca gottschalkii DSM 13577
TCAAACTATTTTATAATAAAATTTAGCAAGATTTATTGCTTTTACACAATAAACCTTGCTTATTTTTTATAACAAATTAACTTAATCACAGACTGAAGACAAACTATAGACAAAGTCATCACCAGCTGTGGTAATTAAACAAAGATACGATTAAGTTGAGGAGATAGATTTAAGAGCTAATTAGATAAAAGGAAGAAGGGGGGAGGAACAGGACGTTCCGAAAGCTCTATTGAGCCATGGACGGCGAATTAGAGCGGTACCCTTCTTCCTTTTAGATAGAAGCCTTAAATCTCGACGTAAAACTTTGTTAGAATGTTTAATTACTACAGCCTTTAAAAAATGATTTTGTCTACAAACTGTTAATCTTGTTTATTATTTTCTATTAAATTTACAGGTGCCCAATTATTGGACCAATCCCCTTGAAAAACATCACCTAATGCAAAAAAATCTTTATTATTTTTTTTATTATTTAGGCTAATATCTTGGTAGCTTACACCAGTCAAATTATATACTTCTTGTTCATTTAAACTCATTGAAAATTTGGGAGAAACCATCTCTGTTGGAGGTGTAATTTTCCTTTTCATTTCTTCACTCCTTTTTAAATCTAGTTTCTCCATTATTAAAATAGTTAATACTTTATTAGAAATTTAGTCTGCTTCCTTTATTTTCTAATAAAATATACTTTCCTTCTTTTTCTAGATAAACAAAAGGTGCTAAATTCATTACAACACAACTATGATTAGGAATTATAGTAATTTTTTCACCAATTTTAGGCAACATTGGGCTTTTTACTATTCCATGCTCTTCTGAAAGAGCAACTATTTCTGCTTCAGGATATTCTAATATTTTACCATAACCTTTAATAATTTCATTGCCGTGGGTACCTTTATCTAAACCTAATGTTTTTGAACCAGCATCTATGATAAATTTTCCATTTCCTCTGCTAATAACTGTAGATCTAACTTTTAAAGCACAATTATTAATGGTTGTTGTATTCAAAGAAACTTGGGTATAGTCATTAAAGATGTAATTTCCTGGCCTAACTTCTGTAATTTGGGGTATTTCCAAAAGATGTCTCAAAGTAGGAGTAGAACCTACACTTATTTCATCAATCATAATTCCTTTCATTTCTAAAAATTCCTTGAGATTTAATAAAGTTTTTCCTTCAGTCTCTGCTATCAATTTTATTTCTTCAATACTCTTTGCTTTGTAACTATGGCCTCCATGGGTTAATAATCCCTTTAAATTTAAATTTTTTAGTTTTAATACTTCTTTCACAAAATTAAATATATCTTCACTACTAGGTTTAAGCCCACATCTATTTAATCCTGTATCTATTTTTATTAACACATCTAAGGTTTGATTAGCAAACCCTTGACTTAATATTTTTGCACCTTCTAATGAATCTATAATTGTACTAATTTTTACTTTTCCAGATATTTCTTTTAATCTTTTCACATTTTCTTCACTTACTATGGGGTACGCTATTAATATATCTTTAAATCCTTCCTCTACTAATAATTCCGCTTCTGCCAACTTAGCAGTTGTGAAACCTATAGCTCCTAATTGTCTTTGAATATCTGCTAAGTAGGGAGTTTTATGGGCTTTAAAATGGGGTCTTAATTTTACTCCCCTTTCATTACATAATTCTTGAATTTCCCTTAAATTTCTCATCATAATTTCATAATTTATTATCACAGCAGGAGTATACATTATCTATCTCTCCTTTTAAAATAACATTGTAAATAAAATTATGAAAAAGAAGGCGGGCAAAAGGTTAGCAACTTTTATTTTAGTAATATTAGTAATATTCAAGCCTATAGCAAATATTAAAATTCCACCTAATCCTTTAATAGCATTAATCATTTCCCCTGTGGCAAAATCACCTAAAATTTTAGCCATTAAATATATTATTCCTTGATAGATAAACACTACAATTCCCGATATAGCAACTCCTATTCCTAGAATAGATGAAAAGGCAACAGAAGTTATTCCATCTAATGCAGCTTTTGCAATTAATGTTGAAGAATCATTAAACAAAGCCATTTCTATAGCCCCTAAAATTGCCATAGGGCCTACACAATATATCAAAGAAGCATAAATTAAACCTGATGCGATATCTCCTTTAACCACCCTATTTATTTGTTTTTCACACCATTTTGCCCCTTGATTAAATTTATCATCTAAGTTAATAGTCTCACCAACTATTGCCCCTAATGTAATAGCAATTATAACATGAAGTATGTTTGTTATTACCACCATACTTTGAATTCCAATAACTAAAACTGCTAATCCAATACCATATATTACCGTTTCCTCTACCCTTTTAGGTATTAACTTACCAAATAATGTACCAATGATCCCACCAATAATGATAGCAAATCCATTAACTAAGTTCCCCATTTTAACTCTCCCTTATCTCTTTAATAGCTTTAATTAAAATATCTATCTCTTCTATTGTATTAAATATACCAGGAGTTACCCTTATAGTTCCTTGTTCTAAAGTTCCAAAAAATTTGTGGGCTAAGGGACTACAATGTAAACCAGCTCTAACAGCAATGTTATAAACTGTATCTAAGATAAAGGCTACATCTGTAGATGCCATGTCCCCAAGGTTAAAAGATATAACTGGACCTCTATTTTCTAAGGATTGAGGGCCATAAAAGGTTACTATACCCTCTAACCCATCAATCAACCTTTTTAATAAATTAAGTTTATGAGACTTTATTTTATCTAACCCTTGTTCATTTATAAAATCTACTCCAGCTCCTAAAGCATAAATTCCTGCTGTATTCATAGTTCCACTTTCATATCTTTCTGGCCCTTTAGCTGGAACTTCTGGTGATTCAGACTTACTACCAGTACCCCCTGTTTTAAGTGGCTTTAAAATAATATCTTCCCTTACATATAATCCTCCTGTACCCATTGGCCCTAATAACCCTTTATGACCTGCAAAAGCCAACATATCTATTCCCATTCTTTGAACATCTATTTCTTCAAAACCTAAACTTTGGGCCCCATCAACTAGTAATAATACTCCTTTATTTCTAGTTATTTGCCCAATAGCTGATAAATTTTGCATGGTCCCAAAGACATTACTACAATGATTTATCACTACTAACTTTGTATTTTTTTTAATTTTCCTTTCCAAATCTTCTAGTATAATATACCCTTCTTTATCATGTTCACAAAAATCTAACTCAATCTTAAAGTTTTTCCTCAACCATTCAACTGGTCTCCAAACTGAATTGTGCTCTAATTTACTAATTATAATATGATCTCCTTCACTAACTACTCCTAGAATTCCTTGATTAAGGGCCTCTGTAGTATTTGATGTAAAAATAATTTCCCTTGTACTATTAGCCTTAATAAATTCCCGTATTTTCTCTCTAGTGTTATAAATAACTCTAGCACACTCTCTAGCTAAACTATGACCTCCCCTACCAGGATTAGCTCCATAATTACGAAATGCATAATCATGGGCTTTATATACATTTTCAGGTTTAGGAAAACTAGTAGCACCGTTATCTAAATATATCATTCTTTCGTTACAGAAAACATCTGTAACATTTCACCTCCATCATTTAATTTTATCTTTTTTGTTTCACGTGAAACAATTTTGTTTTACAAATTTCCTCTTACAAAAAACAAGGGTTTTAACCCTTGTCAAGTAGTAATTGAATGATTCTATTAAGGTCATTTTCATCATAATAATTGATTTCTATAACTCCCTTTTTATCATTCCCTTTGATTTTTACCTTTACTCCAATGGATTCCATGATTTTTTCTTCAACATCTTTTATTTCTGGATCAATGTTCTCTTCTTTTTTTAATTTTAGAATTTTTTCTTTTTCCCTTAATTCCTTTACATATTTCTCTATTTGTCTGGTATTCAAAGATTTTTCTACTATTAAATTGGCCACTTCTTTTTGTTTGCTTTTATCTAATACCAATAATGGCCTTACTTGTCCTGGTTTTAATAACCCTTTAATTACCAGTTCTTTAACATCTTTTGCTAAATCTAATAACCTGAGGGTATTTGCAATTGCAGACCTACTTTTCCCTAACCTCAAGGATAGTTGCTCCTGTGTTAAATGAAATTCATCTATTAGTTTTTGATATGCTTCTGCTTCTTCAATAGAATTTAAATCTTCCCTTTGTAAATTTTCTATAAGGGCTATTTCAGCTAACTGCCTATCTGTAAAATTTTGAATCACAGCTTTTATGGTATCTAGACCGGCTATTTTACTAGCCCTCAGTCTTCTTTCCCCTGCTACTAGTTCATATCCTCCTTCTATACTCCTGACAACTATCGGTTGAATTATACCGTGAATTTTAATTGACTCTGCTAATTCTTGAAGGGATTCTTGTGAAAAGTTTTTTCTAGGTTGTTTAGGATTTGGTCTAATTCTACTGATAGGAATATCCTGAATTGAATTAGGGTTAATATCTTGTTGTGGTAATTCGGGAATTAAAGCACTAAGACCTCTACCTAACCCTTTTTTAGACACCTTTTAACACCTCCTCCGCCAAGGCTTCATAAACTTCTGCCCCTTTGGATTTTGGATCATATTCTAAAATAGACTTACCATGGCTAGGTGCTTCGCTTAATCTAACATTACGGGGAATTATAGTTTTATAAACCTTATTACCAAAGAAGTTTTTTACTTCTTCCACTACTTGATTAGATAAATTAGTTCTAGCATCATACATTGTCAATAAAGCACCTTCAAAGGTCAATAAAGGATTTAAATGTTTTTGAACAAGATTAACAGTATTAACAAGTTGACTTAATCCCTCTAAAGCATAGTATTCACACTGGATCGGTACTATAACACCATCTGCTGCTGTTAAAGCATTAATGGTCAATAGTCCTAGAGAAGGAGGACAATCGATAATAATATAATCATATTCTCTCCTCACATTTGCCAATCCATTTTTTAATCTCACTTCTCTAGATACAGTAGGAACCAATTCAATTTCTGCTCCTGCTAACTGAATTGTAGCAGGGGCTAAATCTAAGTTTTTAACAGATGTTGGAACTATAATTGCATCCAAAGGAAAGTCATCAACTAAAACATTATATATACATTTTTTAATGTGATGTTTATTAACTCCAAGACCACTAGTAGAATTCCCTTGGGGATCTATATCTAATAAAAGTACTTTTTTCCCTTTCATAGCTAAGTAAGCACTTAGGTTAACGGCTGTAGTGGTTTTTCCTACACCACCTTTTTGATTGGTAATTGCAAAAACCTTAGACATATTTAAGCTCCTTTCATTACATTATTTCAACGGTTTTTAGGTAGTCTAATTCTTACTTCTAGATAATCTTCATTATCGTCTTCTTCCATAATAGCATCAATACCAGTACTCTTAATAGTACTTACAACTTGCTTTATTGAATTCAAGAAAATTCTAAAATCCTTTATGACAAATCTACGGGTTTGAGCCTTGCTTGTTTCATCATTGCTTTTCTCTTCAGTTACCCCAGTTTGTACAAGGATTTCTACTGCTTCTTCTGTTTGCCTTACTGTCATTCCTTCATCAATTATCCTTTTCAATAAAGGTAATTGTTCATGTTCAGGAAGTTTTAATAATGCCCTAGCATGTCTTTCTGTTAAATTACTATTTTTTAGTTGTTCCTTAACCTCTTGAGGAAGTTTTAATAATCTTAATTTATTAGCAATAGTTGATTGACTCTTACCAATTCTCTGAGCCAACACTTCTTGGGTCAAATTAAATTCAGTTATTAACCGGTGTAAACCCTCTGCCTCTTCTAAAAAGTTTAAATTTTCCCTTTGGATATTCTCAATTAATGCTATTGCTGCCATTGCCCCATCATTTGCTTCTTTAACAATAGCTGACACTTTATTAAAACCTAATTTAACACATGCTTTAAATCTTCTTTCCCCGGCAATGATTTCATATTTATCATCTACTTTTCTCAAAATGATAGGTTGTAATAATCCATATGTTTTGATGGACTGGGCTAATTCATCGATTTTTTCATCATCAAAATGCTTTCTCGGCTGAAATGGATTAGAAGTGATCTTATTGATAGGGATTTGTTGAATTTCTTCTCCTTTTTCCAATTGACCTAATAATTTTGATAACTGTTCTCTCATAGAAAAAGCTCTGTAAAATCCAAATATGGATTTTACTCATACACTAAGCTCTTAAAACTTAGTGTACCAAATGGCATTTCTCTACAATGCCATACCGCGAGCTAACGGTTACTCCCTTTCCTCCCTTCTTTTAAATCAAATAACTAAAATCCATTGTTGGAAATGTAGAGTAGTTACTTGATTTCTTTTTATATCATTTCTCCTATCCTCTATCCCAGTTAAGTAAACATATACTAGTTTTTTAACAGTTAGTTATGCTACATTCATTCAACTTTATAATTTCGCTAAAATTTACTTTATTCCTTCTTAAATTACTAAAAAATAATTAAAAACTTCAAATAAAAAATTAAACCATCATTCAATAGCTTATGATGGTTTAATTTTAAATTAAAGGGGCTTTTTATTGGGAATTCCCGCTTTTCTGGGATATTTTTGATCTGTATTAAACACTTTCTTAATTTTAATTATAGAACGGACATCAGATATTTTAGGTAAAGTATAAGTATATGTTTTTTCTACTTTACCCCCTAAAATCTCAATGGCTTTTATGCTCTGTTGTATTTCTTCTTCCCATTTATCTCCCTTATATGCTATAAAATAGCCACCTACTTTAACAAAGGGTAAACAAAGTTCTGCTAAAATATTCAATGGAGCAACTGCTCTAGCAGTTGCATAGGTAAATTTCTCTCTATATTGTAAATTTTTACCATAATCTTCTGCCCTACCGTGAATTAGAGTTAAATTATCCAAAACTAAATCCTTTTTAACTTCTGATAAAAATTTCAATCTCTTTTGTAGTGAATCTAGAGCAGTAACCTTTAAACTGGGATTTACTATAGCTAAAGGAACTCCTGGGAATCCAGCCCCACTTCCCACATCAATTATAGAGCTACCATTTGTAAATTCATTAACAGGTATAATTGAATCAACAAAATGTTTAATAGCTATACCATCATTATCAACTATAGCAGTTAGATTAATTTTTTCATTCCAGTCTAGTAACAATTCTTTATACTTTATAAACTGCTCCACATTATAATCAGTTATAGCAATATTAAAATCCTTAAGATATTCCTTTAAAATTTCCATTTATTTACATTCTCCTCATTTGTTCTAAATATATTAGTAAAATAGAAATATCTGCTGGAGAAACTCCAGAAATTCGTGAAGCTTGACCAATGGTTTCAGGACGAATTTTATTTAATTTTTCACGGCTCTCTCTTGATAAAGATTTAATCTCATCATAATTTATATCTTTAGGGATTAAAATATTTTCTGATTTACTAAATCTGTTAATTTGTAAATTTTGTTTTTCAACATAACCAGAATATTTGATTTGTATTTCAACTTGTTCTTTAATTTCATAAGGTAAATTTTTATTTCTAGGTACTAATTTTTCTAAATCACTATACTTAATTTCTGGTCTTTTTAATAGATCTGCTAATGAGTAACTTTTATTTATTGGAGCTGAACCCATAGTAACTAATATCTCATTATTTTCTTTTGAAGGTGTTACCATGGTAGACTTTAACTCATTAATTTCTTCTTCAATGGAACTTACTTTTTGTAAAAATTTATTATAACGCTTTTCATCTATTAATCCAATTTCATATCCTTTTGGAGTTAATCGTAAATCAGCATTATCTTGCCTTAATAATAACCTAAATTCAGCCCTTGAAGTTAACATACGGTAAGGTTCAGGAGTTCCTTTAATTGTTAAATCATCTATTAAAACTCCTATATACCCTTCAGATCTTTGTAGGATAAATGGCTCTTTACCCTTAATTTTCAAAGCAGCGTTAATCCCTGCAATTAAGCCTTGAGCTGCGGCTTCTTCGTAGCCAGAAGTTCCATTAAATTGACCAGCAGTAAATAGACCTTCTATTTTTTTAGTTTCTAATGTCCTTTTTAATTCTGTAGGATCAATACAATCATACTCTATAGCATAGCCTGGCCTAGTTATTTTAACATTTTCTAAACCAGGTATAGTTCTGATGAATTCATATTGTACATCAACAGGTAAACTAGTAGACATACCCTGAAGATACATTTCATTGGTAAACATACCTTCTGGTTCCACGAATAATTGGTGATTTTCTTTATCGGGAAATCTCTTAATTTTATCTTCTATTGATGGACAATATCTTGGTCCTACACCCTCTATGACCCCAGAAAATAAAGGAGATCGATGAAAATTATTTCTGATAATTTCATGGGTCTTTTCATTTGTATAGGTTAAATAACATGGAACTTGTTCTCTTATAAGATCTTTTTCATCGGTAGTAAAGGAAAATTTTAAAGGTTTATCATCTCCTGGTTGAATAATCATTTTACTGTAATCTAAAGTTCGGCCATCTACCCTCGGTGGAGTTCCTGTTTTAAATCTCATTAATTTAAGACCCATTTCTTGTAAAGAATTAGTCAAATTTTTAGCGGCAAACTGACCATTAGGTCCACCTTCATAATTTAAATCTCCTAAAATTATTCTACCCCTTAAATATGTCCCAGTAGCTATTATTAAAGCTTGACAATAAAACTTTTCTCCAGTATCCAATTGGATTCCTTCAACTTTATTTCCTTTAAACAAAATTTTATCTACCAAACCTTGCCTAACTTCTAAGTTTTCTTGGCTTTCTAATGTCTTTTTCATATTAAGTTGATACATTGCTTTGTCCGCTTGTGCCCTTAAAGCATGAACAGCTGGACCTTTACCGGTATTAAGCATACGGATTTGAATATATGTCTTATCAATGTTTTTCCCCATTTCTCCACCTAAGGCATCTAATTCCTTTACTAGATGGCCTTTTGCTGGACCACCAATAGCTGGATTACAAGGCATTAAAGCTATATTATCTAAGCTTAATGTAAAAATAATGGTTCTAATTCCCATTCTTGCAGATGCTAGTGCAGCTTCACAACCAGCATGTCCAGCTCCAATCACTATACAATCATATTTATTCATATATTACCACCTCATTTTCCTAAACAAAATCTAGAAAATATTTCATCGATAATGCCCTTATTCAAAGTTTGTCCCGTTACTTTCCCTAAGTTTTCCCAGGCATCTCTTAAATCTATAGCTATTATATCTAATGGAAGGCCATTTTCAATATTCTTTATAGCATCTTCTAAATTAATTTTAGCATCTTGTAAAGATTTTTCATGTCTAATATTGGATATCAGAACCTCATCACTTCTACTAATTAGATCTTTTAATTCATATGTCTTAATTATTCCTTCTTCAAGTTTGTCTAAATTTATATCTTCATTTACAGATATTTCTATAACTTCTTGGTAACCAGTAATATTTTGTACTTCTTCCTTTGTTAACACTTGCTCTAAATCCCTTTTGTTCAATAAAACGATTACATTTTTTCCTTGAAGTAGTTCTAAAATTTGTTGATCATATATATCCCAACTTCTAGAACCATCTAAAACAAACAAAATTAAATCACTTTCTTCGATAGCCTTTTTACTTCTTTCAACACCTATCTTTTCTACCACATCCTCTGTTTCTCTAATACCAGCAGTATCCACTAAAATCATAGGTATTCCCCTAATTGATATTTGTTCTTCTAATATATCCCGAGTAGTACCAGGAATATCAGTAACTATAGCCCGTTGTGAATTTAATAACCTATTTAGTAATGATGATTTTCCCACATTGGGTTTTCCAACTATAGTTGTTTTTATACCTTCCCTTAATATTTTACCTGCTTTTGATGTTGTCAATAATTTTTCTAGTTTTTCTACTCCTTCTAATAGACTTTCTTTAATTTTTAATGTATCTCCTTCTTCAAACACTTCATCTGGATAATCAATAGTAGCTTCTATATAGGCCAAGGCAGAAATAATTATTTCGTTAATTTCTTGTACCTTTGCAGACAACTTACCAAGTACATGACTTGTAGCAACATTTAAACTAAGATCAGTTTTAGCAGAAATAAGGTCCATTATCGCTTCAGCTTGGGATAAATCAATACGTCCATTGAGAAAAGCTCTTTTTGTGAATTCCCCAGGTTCAGCTAACCTAGCCCCTTTTTTCAAAATTAACTCCATTGTTTTTTTTATGGGAATACTCCCTCCATGGCAATTTACTTCAATAACATCTTCTCCAGTATAGGATTTAGGAGCCTTAAAAATTGACAGTAATACCTCATCTATTACTTTATCACCATCTACTATATAACCAAAATTTATAGTATTAGCCTTAAATTGATTAAAAGCTATATTTTTAGGGGACCGAAAAATTTCTTCAGCTATTTGAAAAGCTTTAGGACCACTTATTCTAACTATCCCAACACTGCTTTGTCCAATGGCTGTGGCTACTGCCACAATTGTATCTGTTAACATAAACTTTCACCTCTAATAAATTCATTTAGCAACTAAAGAAGTATTATTATCTTACCAAATTTCTAAGAAAATATTTAGTAGTTAAAAAACCAGTTAACAAAATGTCAACTGGTTTTGCTATCTACCCAATTGGTTCTATAACAACCCTTCGATTAGGTTCTTCACCTTCACTATAAGTTTCAACTTCTGGATCATCATTTAATACACTATGAATAATTCTTCTTTCCATAGCGTTCATCGGTTCTAAAACTATTCTCTTTTTATACTTTTTAGCCCTTTCCGCTTGTCTAATTGCCAATGCCTCCAGAGTTAATTCCCTTTTATCTCTATATCCATTTACATCTAAAATGATTTTTATATATTCTTCAGTCTTTTTATTTATTGATAGACTTAATAAATATTGTAAAGCATCGATAGTTTTTCCATGTTTACCAATTAAAATTGCTAAATCATCACCAGTAACTTTAGCTTTTATAAATTCTGGGTATTCATCGACTTTTAAAGAATAGTTAATATTAAATTCCTTTAAAACACCATGTAAAAATTTCTTTACTTCTTTTACAGGAATAAATTTTTCTTTTATTAAAACTTTCGCAGGTTTAGCCATAATACCTAAGATCCCTTTTGTTGGATATTCTAAAACTTCATAATCTATTTCATCTTTAGTTAAGTTTAGTTGTTGTAATCCTAACTCTACTGCTTCCTCAATGGTTTTAGCGGATATCTCAACAACCTTCATTTTTTATGCCTCCCCTTTTTCTGGTTGTGTTTCAATTCCAACATTTAATAGATAGTGTTGTAATATACCAAAAATATTACCAACTGTCCAATACAAAGCTAATCCAGCAGGGAGGGACCAACTGAAAAATACAATCATAATAGGCATTATGGTAGTCATTGCTCCCATTCCACCTTGAGCTGCAGCAGGATTATCGGCCATACTTTGTTTTGATTGAAGATATGTAGTTATACCTGCTAATGCTGGTAAAATAGCACCTAAAGGAAAACCTAATTCGTTTGCATTTTTAGCTAAATCTAAACCTAAAAAGAAAGTATTTGTGATATTACTAGTATCTTGAATAACCCTAAACATAGCAATAAAAATAGGAAATTGGATTAAAATTGGTAGACAACCAGCTAATGGATTAATTTTATGCTTAGCATACAACTCCATCATAGCTTGATTTAATGCCTGTTTATCATTTTTATATTTTTCTTCAAGTTTTTTTCTTTCAGGCATTAAAGCATTTATAGCTTTTGTTGACTTAATCTGTTTTAAATTTAACGGAAATGTAACTAATCTAAAGAACAAAGTTAACATAATTATAGCTAAACCATAACTATTAGTAAGATTGTAAAAAATTGTTAGTAAACTACTTAAAAAATTTGATATGATGTTCATTTTTATCCTCCTTTACTATTTAAGAGGATCATAACCACCTTTATGAAAAGGGTGACATTTTGAAACCCTCTTTATTGTTAAGATTAAACCTTTAAAAAAACCGTATTTTAGAAAAGCCTCTTTAGAATATTCAGAACAAGTTGGATAAAATCTACAACTTGGCCCTTTTAATGGTGAAATGTATTTTTGATAAAAGTTAATCAGTACAAGGACTACTTTAACCATTTTATTCTCCATATTGTTTATTTACCTTTTTCAACAAATAAACAATATCTTTCATTATAACATTATAATCAGCTTCAACAATTTTAGGTCTTGCTAAAAAAATTAAATTTATGTACTCATTTATCTCAACGGGAGAATTTCTAAAAGCTTCTCTCATTAATCTTTTATATTTATTTCTAACTGTTGCTTTACCTATTTTTTTACTAACAACAAACCCTACTTTTCCTTTTGTATTTGTTTTATAAAAATACAAAACCAAGTTTTTTGTAGAAATTGATTTTCCATTATTATAAATAATTTTAAATTCTATATTTTTTTTTAAAGGTAATAATCCTTTTAATTTCATCATTTTCAGCTCCGAATAAAATGCACAAAAAGGCTACTAAAAAGCAGCCTTATGCACTTAATCTTTTTCTACCTTTTTGACGGCGGCGTTTTAAAACATTACGGCCAGCTTTAGTGCTCATTCTTTTTAAAAACCCATGATTTGATTTACGTCTTCTTACTTTGGGTTGGTAAGTTCTTTTCATCGCATTCCACCCCCTTAATTACGCTACCTGATATTATACATTAATAGTTTGCTATATGTCAAGACTGTGGATTATTACAATTATCCACAAAAAATCAATTTTTTTGGGGATAATTGTCGTTTTTATTATTGCAGTCTGTGGATTAATTTGATAAACTGTTTATACTTAATATTTTATCCACAAAACAAAGTTATCAACAACCTGTGAATAAAATTGTGGATAAAATAACTCTCAATTATACTGTTAATTTTGTGGAAAACTATAAAAAACTTATTTTTTTCGAATTTTATCCGATAACAATTAATGTGGATATTGTTATCTTTTTTGTTGATATTTCTATAATAATTATTCACAATTAACATTTGGTTATACACTTTTCCAATATAAATGTGGATATTTTTTGTTTTATTATTTATCCACAGTAGAGTTTTGCACAGTAATTTAGGAAAAAGTTTCTTTAGGGAGGTTTAAAAATGAATTCTTTCTTAAACAATCTATGGACAGAAGTATTAAAAAAATTAGAAGAAAAACTAAGTAAACCAAGTTTTGAAACCTGGTTACAAGGTACTACCCCTATTACTTTATATAATAACAATATCATTATAGGCGTACCTAATGATTTTACAAAGGAATGGTTGGAAAACCGTTATTCCCATCTAATTAAAGACATTATTCTAAAAATTACTGGGGAAGAATATCAGATTAATTTTATTGTTCCTAAAGATGATTCTATAATTCAAAAACCTAAAAAGAAATTTGTACCTATAGATAACAAAAATAATGACGATTTTATAACTCCCCAACTTAATCCTAAATATACCTTTGAAACTTTTGTTATTGGTAATAGTAATAGATTTGCCCATGCTGCTTCTTTAGCTGTAGCTGAAGCTCCAGCTAAGGCATATAATCCATTATTTATTTATGGTGGAGTTGGTTTAGGTAAAACCCATTTAATGAATGCTATTGGCCATTATGTGTTAGAACAAAACGCTAATAGTAAAGTAGTTTATATTTCAACGGAAAAATTTACAAATGAATTTATTAACGCTATTAGGGATAATAAAACGGTAGAATTTAGGAATAAATATAGAACAGTTGATGTTTTACTAATTGATGATATTCAGTTTTTAGCAGGTAAGGAACAAACTCAAGAAGAATTTTTCCATACTTTTAATACCCTTCATGAAAACAATAAACAAATTATTATTTCTAGTGATAGACCTCCCAAAGAAATTCCTACATTAGAAGATAGATTAAGATCAAGGTTTGAGTGGGGATTAATAACTGATATTCAGCCACCAGATTTAGAAACTAGAGAAGCAATTCTAAGAAAAAAGGCGGATATAGAAAATCTAGATATACCAAACTCAGTAATTATGTTCATTGCAAATAAAGTAGCTACTAATATAAGGGAATTGGAAGGTGCTTTAACTAGGGTTATTGCTTATAGTTCTATGACAGGACAAGAAATTTCTGTAGAGCTAGCTCAACAAGCATTAAAAGACATACTACCTGATACAAAATCAGAAGTGGTAACTATAGAAAAAATTCAAGAAATAGTAGCTAACCACTTTGGTTTAAAAGTAGAAGATTTTAAAGCTAAAAAAAGAACTAGGACAGTTGCCCACCCAAGACAAATTGCTATGTACTTATCAAGGGAGTTAACAGATAATTCTTTACCAAAAATAGGAGAATTATTTGGTGGTAGAGACCATACTACAGTACTCCATGCCCATGAAAAGGTAAAAAAAGATATTGAAACAAACAAAAACTTTAAATTAGAAATAGATGCACTAATAAAAAAAATAAAAAGTTAAGTTTGTGGATAATTGTGGACTCTTTAAAAGTTATTCACATGTTTATTAAATTTTTTCAAACCCTTATAAATCGTGGATTTTTATAGTTATACACATATCAACAACCTTTATTATTAATGCTATTATCTTTAAAATAATATTATATTATTAACAAGGGGGAAATATTCATGGAATTTTATTGTTCCCAAGAAAATTTATTATCAGCTATTACTATAACCCAAAGGGGTATTTCTAATAAAACTACAATACCTGTTCTATCTGGTATACTTTTATCATTAAAAGGTAATAACTTAACAGTAAAAGCTACAGATTTAGAAATAGCCATTGAATGTAATCTAAAAGTTAAAGGTATAGTTGATGGAGAGATAATCATTCAAGCTAAAATTTTTAGTGATATAATCCGTAAATTACCTAAAGAAGAAATTAATTTTATTGTAACTGAAGATAAAATAGTATATATTAAATCTAAATCAATTAATATCCAAATAACTGGACAAAACAGTAATGAGTTCCCTGAATTCCCTAAACTTCCAGAAAAGAAAGTTCTTTCTATTTCTGAATGTATATTTAAGAGTATATTAAAACAAACTACTATTTCTATTGCTACTGAAGAAATTAGACCAGTTCTAACGGGAGTTTTATTTCAAATTAAAAATAATACTTTTAATGTAGTTGCCACTGATGGTCATCGTTTATCATATAGAGTAGGAATTATTGAAGATGAAGTAGTTGAAGAAATAAAAACAATAGTTCCTGGAAAAGCTGTTAACGAGTTACAAAGAATACTTGTTGAAGATGAAGATAAGAATATAGATATATATATAAATAAAAATATTATTTTCTTTGTATTCGACCAGATAATATTTAGTACAAGGGTAATAGAAGGGAAATATCCACCTTATGAACAGATAATACCTAGAGAAAATAAAACTTTAATTAAAGTAAATACAAAGGATTTTTTAAGTGCTATTGAAAGGGCTGAACTCCTTTCTAGAGAAGGATCTAAAAGTTTAGTTAAATTTAATGTTAAAGATAATAAACTTAATATTACATCCCATAATCCTAATTTAGGAAGTTCTGAAGAATCTTTAGAAATAAGTAAATCTGGAGATGATCTAATTATTTCTTTTAATGCTAAATTAATAACAGATTGTTTAAAGGTAATTGAAAGTAATGAAATAATAATGGAATTTAATGGTTCATTTAATCCTTGTGTAATTAAACCAAGTACCGAAGATAATTTTCTATACTTAGTGTTACCAATAAGAACAGCATAGGAGAATGAAATATGAATACAGTAAAAATAGATACAGAATATATACAATTACAACAATTTTTAAAGCTAATTAATGTTGTTGAAAGTGGAGGACAAGGTAAAATTTTTATTCAAGAAGGAAATGTAAAAGTAAATGATAAAATTGAAACACGTAGAGGTAGAAAACTCTATCCCAATGACAAAATTACTATAAAAGGTATTGGTGATTTTGTCATAAAGTAATTGGGAGATGGTATTAAGTGTATATTAAAAATATTCAATTAAATAATTTCCGTAATTATACTAATCTAAAAATTGATTTTGAAAAAAATATCAATATATTCGTTGGTAATAATGCTCAAGGAAAAACTAATTTACTCGAAGCTATTTATTTTTTAGCATTAGGTAAATCACCGAGAAATCATATTAAAGACGACCTAATTCAATGGCAAAAGCAGTATTTTTATATTAAAGGGACAATCATTGAAGATGATTGTTCAACAACAATAGAAATGGGGTTAAACAAAAACAATAATAAAATAATAAAAGTAAACGGTGTTGAAAAAAAAAGTTTTGCTGAAGTTTTAGGTCTATTCAATGTGGTAATTTTCTCTCCGGAAGATTTATTATTAATTAAAGGGAGTCCAAATACAAGGAGAAACTTTTTAGATGGTGAGATTAGTCAAATATTCCCGTATTATGCAAAATTATTAAATCAATATAATAGAATTATTTTAAACAGAAATAGTATTTTAAAGACCAACAAAAATGAATTACAAAAAACTATAGATGTTTTTGATATACAGCTAGCTAAAGTAGCAAGTGAAATTATAAAAAAACGTTTAGATATTTTAGAAAGAATTAAAATTTTATCAAATTTAATTCATAGAAAGTTAACGGATAATCAAGAAAACCTTGAAATAGAGTATCATTCCTCTTTAGGAATTAAAGAATTGTCCAAAATAAGCAAAGAAGAAATGGAAAATATATTTTTACAAAAATATAGAGAATCCTTAGCAACAGATTTAAGGAATAAAGTAACATCTATTGGACCCCATAGAGATGATCTTATAATTAAAATAAATGGTTATAACGTTAAAAAGTATGGGTCTCAAGGTCAACAAAGAACGGCAGTGTTATCCCTTAAAATTGCAGAATTAGAATTATTTGTCTCTTATAAAGGGAATTATCCAGTTCTTCTCCTTGATGATGTGTTATCAGAACTTGATGAAAAAAGGAGAACTTTTTTAATAAAAAATATAAAAAATAAAATACAAACCTTTATTACAACAACAGATAAAGATAATCTAATCTCAAATTCTGGTAAAATATTTAAAATAGAAAAGGGTAATATTCTAAATGAAAGTTAAAGGTGAAAAAAATGGTTCTTCATTTAGGTAATCTAGTAATTATATCTTCAAAAAAACTTATTGGAATTTTTGATTACAATTTATTCAAAAAAAATGGCAAAGAAGAATTATACAATTTTATTAACTATTCAAAGAAAAAAATAATAAAAGTAGATGAAGAAGCTAAAATAAAATCTTTAATTGTAACAGATAATGAGATATATTTATCACCCATTGCTACTACTACATTAAAAAAAAGAATAGAAAAAAATATATATTAGCCACGGACTAACCGTGGCTAAATTTTAATTAAGTTTCTCTTGGAGTTTTGACATTATCTGATTATCAAGTATAATTATAATGATATAGAGTTTTAAACCATTGGAGGAATGGAAATGGTAGGAAAAAATAATAATCAAAATAATATCACATATACAGCAGAACAAATTCAAGTATTAGAAGGGTTAGAGCCTGTTAGAAAAAGGCCAGGTATGTATATAGGTTCTACCGGTACAAAAGGATTACATCATTTAGTATATGAAATTGTAGACAATAGTATTGATGAAGTTATGTTTGGTTGCGATACCATTATAGTAGAACTTAATGAAGATGGAAGTGTATCTGTAACTGATAATGGTAGGGGTATGCCTGTAGATATACATCCTAAAATGGGTAAACCTGCTGTTGAAGTAATTTTAACAGTACTTCATGCCGGTGGTAAGTTTGGAGGAGGAGGTTATAAAATTACAGGAGGTCTCCATGGTGTTGGTGCTTCTGTAGTTAACGCTCTATCTAAATGGCTAGAAGTAGAGATAATGATAAATGGTAAAATTTATCATCAAAGATTTGAACGGGGAGAAGCGGTAACTGAATTAAAAATTATTGGCAATACAGAGTCTAGAGGAACAAAAGTGACATTTCTTCCAGACCCTGAAATTTTTGAAACTGTTGAGTTTTCCTTTGATATCTTAAATACAAGATTAAGGGAATTAGCTTTCTTAAATAAAGGTGTATCAATAACCTTATATGATAAAAGAATTGATAAAAAAGAGGTATATAAATTTGATGGAGGAATTGTTTCATATGTAGAATTCTTAAATAAAAATAAAGATGTTATTCATAAACCACCAATCATCATTGAAAAGGAAAAAGATGGATGTATCATAGAAATTTCCCTTCAATATCACACTGGTTATTCTGAGGGGATATTTTCCTTTGCAAATAATATTAATACCCATGAAGGTGGTAGCCATGAATTAGGTTTTAAAATGGCTTTAACCAGGATAATTAACGATTATGCTAGAAAAAATAATCTATTAAAAGAAAATGAGAGTAATCTAACAGGTGAAGATGTTAGAGAAGGGTTAACAGCAGTTATAAGTGTAAAATTACCTGAACCTCAATTTGAAGGTCAAACAAAAACAAAATTAGGTAACCCTGAAATGAGAGGTATAGTGGATTCAATTTTTAGTGAAGAATTTGGAATCTTTTTAGAAGAAAATCCACAAATAGCAAGGAAAATAGTTGAAAAAGGACTTCAAGCAGCAAGGGCAAGGGAAGCAGCTAGAAGGGCCAGGGAACTTACTAGAAGAAAAAATGCTTTAGAAATATCTTCTCTTCCAGGTAAACTAGCAGATTGCTCTTTAAAGGATCCTGCTTTAAGTGAAATTTATTTAGTAGAGGGTGATTCAGCTGGTGGGTCAGCAAAACAAGGCAGGGATCGAAGATTTCAAGCTATTTTGCCTTTAAGGGGTAAAATTATTAACGTGGAAAAAACAAGGATAGATAAGATATTAGGAAACGAAGAAATTAGAACAATTATAACTGCTTTAGGTACAGGAATAAGTGATGATTTTGATATTAATAAATTAAGATACCATAAAATTATAATTATGACAGATGCTGATGTAGACGGGTCTCACATAAGAACTCTTTTATTGACTTTCTTCTATAGGTATATGAAACCGTTAATAGAAAATGGTTATGTATATATTGCTCAACCACCTTTATATAAAGTTAAAGTTGGTAATAACGAAAAATATATTTATAATGATAGAGATTTAGAAATGTATTTAAATACCTTAGAGAATAAAAATTACTCAATACAAAGGTATAAGGGTCTTGGAGAGATGAATCCAGAACAATTATGGGAGACTACTATGGATCCAGAAACTAGAACAATACTCCAAGTATCTTTAGAAGATGCTATACAAGCAGATGAAATTTTTAATATTCTTATGGGTGATAAAGTTGAACCTAGAAGAGAATTTATTCAAACCCATGCTAAAAATGTAAAGAACTTAGATGTATAGAGGTTTACTAGATAGAAGAGGTGAATTTTTTAATGAATGAAATAACCCATGGTAAAATAATACCCATAGATTTAAGTCAAGAAATGAAGCAATCTTATTTAGATTATGCAATGAGTGTAATAGTAGGTAGAGCTCTTCCTGATGTTAGAGATGGATTAAAGCCAGTTCATAGAAGAATTCTTTATGCTATGAGTGAAATGGGATTTACTAATGATAAACCTTATAAAAAATGTGCAAGGGTAGTTGGTGAAGTTTTAGGTAAATACCATCCCCATGGTGATATGGCAGTATATGATGCCCTTGTAAGGATGGCTCAAGATTTTTCAATTCGCTATCCTTTATTAGATGGTCATGGTAATTTTGGTTCTATTGACGGTGATTCTGCAGCAGCTATGCGTTATACAGAAGTTAGATTAGCTAAAATAACAGATGTATTATTACAAGATATAGAGAAAGATACCGTTGATTTTAAGCCAAACTTTGACGAAACATTACAAGAACCTTGGGTTTTACCATCAAAATTTCCCAATATTTTAGTAAATGGTTCTTCAGGAATAGCCGTAGGTATGGCTACAAATATACCTCCCCATAATTTAGGAGAAGTTATTGATGGAACAATAAAGTTAATAGATAATCCAGATATCTCTATTAATCAATTAATAGAAGTAATAAAAGGTCCAGATTTTCCTACTGGTGGTATTATTAAAGGGAAAGATGGAATAAAAAATGCTTATAAAACTGGACGGGGAGTTATAAAAATTCAAGGGGAAATATCCCAAGAACAAATGAGTAATGGAAAGACAAGATTAGTTATAACAGAACTACCTTATCAGGTTAATAAAGCAAAACTTATAGAAAAAATTGCAGAATTAGTAAGGGATAAAAAAATAGATGGTATAACTGACTTAAGGGATGAGTCAGATAGAAAAGGTATGAGGGTAGTTATTGAATTAAGAAAAGATGTTAAGCCAGAATATATAACTAACCTTTTATTAAAACATACCCAATTGCAACAAACTTATGGAATAATTATGTTAGCTTTAGTAGATAACCAACCTAAGGTTTTAAATTTAAAGGATATATTAATACATTATCTCAACCATCAACGGGATGTAATTACTAGAAGAACTAAATACGATTTAAATAAAGCAGAGGCAAGGGCCCATATCTTAGAAGGTTTAAGGATTGCATTAGATAATATTGATGAAGTAATTAAGACAATTAGAGCAGCTAAAACAACAAATGAAGCAAAGGAAGGATTAATCAATAAATTTGGTCTTTCCGACAAACAAGCTCAAGCTATTTTAGACATGAGATTACAAAGATTAACTGGTCTTGAAAGGGAAAAAATCGAGACAGAGTATAACGAAGTTTTAAGCAAAATAAAATATTATAAAGAATTACTAGAGGATCCTAAAAAAATTGATGCAGTTATAAAAGAAGAATTACTAGAAGTAAAAGAAAAGTATAATGATCAAAGAAGAACAAGAATTACTGCCGATGATGATGAAATAGAGTATGAAGATTTAATTGCAGAAGAAGATGTAGTTGTTACAATTACCCATCAAGGATATATAAAAAGGCTACCCTGCTCTACTTATAAAAGCCAAAAAAGAGGTGGAAAAGGTGTAACAGGGATTGCTAGTAAAAACGATGATTTTATCGAACATCTATTTATAACTTCTTCCCATAACTATATTTTATTCTTTACCAATAAAGGAAAAGTGTATAGAAAAAAAGTTTATGAAATAACTGAAAGTGGAAGACAATCTAGGGGAACTTCTATAGTAAATATTTTACCCCTTGAAAAAGATGAAAAAATAACATCAGTTATGCCGATAAAAGAATTTACAGATGGTTATTATTTATTTTTTGCAACAAAAGAAGGATATGTAAAGAAAACTAGATTAGAAGAATTTGAAAACATTAGAAAAAATGGGTTAATTGCTATAAGTTTACCTCCAGGTGATGAGTTAATTGGTGTTAAATTAACAGATGGAAAGCAAAAGATTTTATTAGGAAGTGAAAATGGTTTAGGGGTTAAGTTTGATGAATCTGATGTTAGGGAAATGGGACGTTCTGCTAGAGGGGTAAAAGGTATAAGTTTAAATGAAGGAGATAAAGTTATAGATATAGTAACGGTAAATCAAAATGAATATTTATTAACTGTTACAAATAAAGGTTTTGGAAAAAGAACAAAAGTAGAAGAGTATAGGGAACAATCCCGTGGAGGAAAAGGAATCAAGTTAATGAATTTAACTGATAAAAACGGAAAATTAGTTGCATTAAAATCAGTTTCAAATGAAGAAGATATTATGGTTGTTACTAACAAAGGATTCATCGTAAGACAAAACATAGAAGAAATAGGTGTATTTGGAAGAACAACTCAAGGAGTTCGCTTAGTAAAACTCTCTGATGATGACTATGTTGTTGCAGTAGCAAAAGTAGTTTCAGAAAGTGAACAAGAGGAATAAATAATGGGGGACAGGTACTGTCCCCTATATAAATTTTTAACATTATAATTAAAAAGAAAAACAAAAAAACAAAAAAAGGTGTTGACAAAGGAAACGAAAAATGATAAGATAAGTTTTGTCGCCGCGAGGTGACAAAAAAGAAAAAAGTTCTTTGAAAAAGTTCCTTGAAAGAAAAACCTTTCAGGAAAGAATATAGCATCGAAAAAACTTTGAGTTTAAGTCAGGAAAACTTTTCAAATTTTATGGAGAGTTTGATCCTGGCTCAGGACGAACGCTGGCGGCATGCCTCACACATGCAAGTCGAACGGGGTTAGGTTGAGAGCTTGCTTTTGACCTAACCTAGTGGCGGACGGGTGAGTAACGCG
>NZ_FOIF01000032.1 GCF_900111575.1 Anaerobranca gottschalkii DSM 13577
AAATGTGCTCACGGGTTTGTGGCATTGGACCATCAGCAGCTGATACTACTAAGATTGCACCATCCATTTGAGCGGCACCAGTGATCATGTTTTTTACATAGTCAGCGTGGCCTGGGCAGTCTACGTGTGCGTAGTGACGTTTTTCTGTCTCATACTCAACGTGGGCTGTAGAGATTGTGATTCCCCTTGCCCTTTCTTCTGGAGCTTTATCGATTTGGTCATATGCCATTTTTTGAGCTCCACCAGTTGTAGAAATAATTGTTGTTAAAGCTGCAGTTAATGTTGTTTTACCATGGTCAACGTGGCCAATTGTACCAACGTTAACGTGTGGCTTTGTACGTTCAAATTTAGCTTTTGCCATTATTTTTACCCCCTTATAATATGGATTTGTTTTTTTATTTCTAGATATTTTTAAAAATTCCTGCTAGTTTTTGCAATAAACTAAATAAAAAATGCTTAAGGATTTCCCCTAAGCATTTATACTCATATTTTGGTGGCGGCACAGGGATTTGAACCCCGGACACTACGGGTATGAACCGTATGCTCTAGCCAACTGAGCTATGCCGCCATTTTCATGGAGCTCACGACCGGAGTTGAACCGGTGGCCTCATCCTTACCAAGGATGCGCTCTAACCTCCTGAGCTACGCGAGCATATATTTAAGATTATTTGAACATAATTTGGAGCGGGTGATGGGAATCGAACCCACGTAGCTAGCTTGGAAGGCTAGAGCTCTACCATTGAGCTACACCCGCTTATTAACAATAATATTGGTGGAGAGGACTGGATTCGAACCAGTGAAGGCGGAGCCAGCAGATTTACAGTCTGCCCCCTTTGGCCAACTCGGGAACCTCTCCATTTTTATTAACTGATCAACGACAAAATTTATTATACACATTATTTTTTTCTTTGTCAAGATTTTTTTATCATTTTTTTATAAATTTCTTATTTCCAAATAACGCTCTAGTTTTCTTTTTACCCTTTGCAGAGCATTATCAATAGATTTTACATGGCGTTTTAATTCTACTGCTATCTCTTGATAAGATTTACCTTCTAAATAAAGCATTAGAACCTTTCTCTCTAAACCACTTAAAATTTCTCCCATTTTTTTCTCTATATCTATATACTCTTCTTCGTTAATCATTAACTCTTCTGGATCAGTAATTTTAAGACCTGATAGTATATCTAACAGTGTTCTATCAGAATCTTCATCAAAAATTGGCTTATTTAAAGAAACATAAGAATTAAGTGGGATGTGTTTTTGACGGGTAGCTGTTTTAATTGCTGTAATAATTTGCCTAGTTACACAAAGTTCGGCAAATGATTTAAAGGAAGTTAATTTATCACCTTTGAAATCTCGGATAGCTTTATAAAGACCAATCATACCTTCTTGAATAATGTCTTCTTTATCAGCCCCGATTAAAAAATAAGAACGGGCTTTGGAGCGGACAAAATTTTTATATTTATGAATAAGAAATTCTGTCGCCTCCGGGTCTCCTTGACAAGCTAGAATGGCTATACATTCATCTGTCATATTTTCAAAACGTTGTTTAGCAGTTAAAGCCACTGTAAACCCTCCCCCATTCTTATGAAATAAATTATACCCTAGCGGGAAATAACCGTCAACCCTTTTTCAAAGAAAACCTATTTTTTAAGGTTTTCAATGTATTTTTATCTATTCGATCAGATAGAGTATTTCCCAAATCCCCTTTATTTTTCCGAATTTTATCACTAATTTTGTTTTCTGTATTCTTGATATCCTCAATAAATTCTCTACTAGATTTTCTAATAGCTCCTTTTCCCATCACAAACTGTTGTTGGGTATAATCTGAGGTTACCACAGTTACTCTAACATGTGACTCTGTTAATTCTTTAACCAGACGCTCAATCAAGGCATCGGCTGTCTGACCAAACTTAGTGTAAATTATTTCTAATCCGTCGACATTCTCTAATTTCCAACTGCCCTTTACCCTATAAGCATCAAATACTAATATCACCTTTTCCCCGGTAAATTTTTGATATTCTAGAAGTTTATTTATTATTTCCTCCCTTAGCTCTGTTAGCTCCCTATCCTTGGTTTTTTCTTTAAAATACCCATATAAAAAGTTATACCCATCAATAATTAAAACCTCTTTACCCGTTATCCCTTTGTTTAACCACTTCATAAATCAATATACCAGCAGCCACACTGGCATTAAGGGAGTTAATCTGACCTTTTAAGGGAATTTTTAGAATAACGTCACAATGTTTTTTAACTAACTGTCCTATTCCTTTACCTTCTCCACCAATGACCAAACAAATTTTTCCTGTTAAATCTGCCTGATAATAAGTTTGACCATCCATATCAGCACCAAATATCCAATACCCCCGCTCTTTTAATAGTTCAATAGTTTGAACTAAATTTCCTACTTGAGCCACAGGAACATGCTCTAAAGCCCCTGCTGCCACTTTAGCAACGGTAGAAGTAAGGGGAACAGCTCTATGTTTAGGAATTATTATCCCATCTACCCCAGCGCCATTGGCAGTCCTTATGATAGAGCCTAAATTATGAGGATCTTCTAAAGAATCTAATATCACCAGAAAACCTTGCTTCCCTTGTTTTTCGATATTATCTAAAATTTCTTCAAGGGGAGTGTATTCTTTAGGGCTTACAGATGCTCCAATCCCTTGATGATTATTGCCTTCAGTCAATTTATCTAAAAAAGATTTATCACACCACTTAATCACAGCACCAGAAGTTTTTGCAAGCTCCACTATTTTTTGATCTTTAAAGCCTTTTTGTATATAAATTTTATTTATCCTCCTCCTATTTAGGAGAAGCTCTTTTACAGGATTTTTGCCATAAACTACGTCTTCTTTCACTCTAATGCCTCCTTTAAGGTAGGGACCTTCCCACAACTCATATCACCTTCTGGACAAAATCCTAGCCATTGACAATTTGCCCCTGCATTTTTAAAAACAGTAGGAGCCTTTTCTTTTACTAACTTTAACATTTCATTAGCTAATGCCCTTATTTCCCATTGAGCTCTAACACAAGTCCTATGCTTAAAAAAATTAAAGAGGCTTCTTGCATTCATTGTTACAACAATTTTAGTTTCACAACTGTTGGGTAAAACATACCTTGCATCTTCATTTTTTATCCCTAATTCCACTAATTTTTCATACTTTTCCCCTATTTCTACCATTAACTGCTGGTAAATTTTATTAGCTTCAGGATTGTTTTTAATTTTAGGAGGTATAATGTATTCAAAATTTTTTTCTGATACATATCTTTGGGATTTTTGAGAATAACTAGCTATTCTGTGCCTAACTAATTGATGGGTTAGTGCTCTGCTAACTCCACTTATCCCAAAAGTAAAACTTATGTGTTCAAAGGGAGATTCATGGCCTAAATCCAATAATTTTTCAATTAACTTAACTCCCCTTTCCCCCTCCATTTTACTTTTAATTTCTGTTATATCATCTGCTGAATAACAAAGCCTAGCAGCTAAAGCTACTATTTCTTCACAATTGGGTGTATAACTCAATAGCTCAACTTTCATACTCCATCTCCACTCCTTCCCCGTCAATTATCTCGACTATTAGGTTCATAAGTTCCTCTAGTCTATCGAGATCTTGGGCTAAATATAAATATCCTATCAAAGCTTCAAGGCCCGTTGCATTTTTATATTCCCTCACTGTAGCGCTTTTAGGGGTAGTATTCCCTTTTACATTTCTACCCCTCATTGCCATTTGCCTTTCCTTTTCATTTAGAATCAGAAGAATTTTTGAGAATGCTAAACTTTGGGCCTTAGCTTTGTTATATTTCGTTGCCCTTTTGTGTAATAAATTGGGTTTTACTTTTCCCTGTTTAATTAACATCGACCTTATAAAAGTATCATAAACAGAATCTCCTACAAAGGCTAAAGCTAAAACAGGGACTTCTTGTTCTAGCTTATTCTTTTCCAACAAACTTCCACCTCACGCCATTTTTTGTATCTTCTAAAATTATACCCATACTTAGCAACTGATCTCGAATTTCATCTGCCCTCTTAAAATTTTTGGCCTTTCTTGCTTGCTGCCTTTCTTCAATTAACCTTTCAATTTCAGTATTTAATTGTTCTTCTTTTCCCCATAATAAGTCAAATACTTGATTGATCTTTTCAAAAGCTGTGCGGAGATGATTTAATACTAGCAAATTATTTCTTTCTCTTTGTAAGTAAATATTGATTTCCCTGACTAACTCAAATAATACACTTAAACCATCAGCAGTATTAAAATCATCATCCATAACTCTAAAATACTTTTCTACTAACTCATCAGCTTTAGTTATTGTTTCCTTATCTATAAGATCCAGCTCATCTTCTGTAGCGGAGTTAATTGCATAATTTAAATTATCATAAGCAGTATTTATTCTCTCTAGGCTCCTTTGAGCCCCTTGTAATAATTCTTCACTAAAATTTATTGGGTTTCTATAGTGACCGGACATTAAAAACAATCGGATAGCAAGGGGTGAGAATTTTTGCCTTAAATCCCTTACCATCAAGCTATTACCTTCAGATTTACTCATTTTCTTGTTATCAATTTGTAAAAACCCTACATGGAGCCAATATTTAGCAAAAGTTTTGCCAGAAAGCCCTTCACTTTGAGCTATTTCATTTTCGTGATGGGGAAAAGCCAAATCTTCTCCACCGCCATGAATATCAATGGTTTCCCCTAAATGTTTTTTAGACATAGCTGAACATTCAATATGCCAGCCAGGCCTTCCTTCTCCCCAAGGACTTTCCCATTTAGGTTCACCGGGTTTAGCACCTTTCCATAAAACAAAATCTAAAGGATTTTTTTTATTTACATCTACTTCCACCCTAGAACCCACTTCTAATTTTTCTAAATTCTGACCAGATAATTTACCATATTCTTTGAATTTTTCAGTATCAAAGAATACATCTTTTCCACCTATATAAGCTAAGCCTTTGTCTATTAACCCTTGGATTATTTTAATAATTTCATCGATAGTCTCTGTTGCTTTGGGATGAAAATCAGCATCTTTAATTCTTAAGGCTCTAGCATCTTCGAAATATTTGATAATCATCTCTTCAGCTAGTTCCTTTACTGTTATTCCTAATTCATTGGCTTTAACAATAAGCTTATCATCTATATCAGTAAAATTTTGAACATAGGTAACTTCATAACCCCTTTGTTTTAAATATTGACGAATAACGTCAAACATCAGGAAAGTCCTTGCATTGCCAATATGAAAATAATTATAGACCGTTGGGCCACATACGTACATTTTTATTTTTCCTTCATTAACAGGCTGCAATTCTTCAACCCTTTTAGTTAAACTATTATACAATTTAATCATTTAATTCGCCTCCTTTTTTAATCTCCCTGATTTCTTTTTGCAATTCATTAATTTGTCTTTGTAGACACATTACCATAACCATCATAGGATCTGGTAAATCACTATGATCTAACTCCTTGTTTAGCTTTACTCCGTTATTTATAACAATTTTTCCAGGAACCCCTACCACTGTAGAGTTTGGAGGGACTTCTTCTAATACTACCGCCCCGGCTCCTATTTTGGAATTTGCTCCTACAGTAAAAGCACCTAATACTTTAGCACCTGCTCCAATGACACAATTTTCTTTTATAGTAGGGTGCCTTTTACCTTTTTCTTTTCCGGTACCACCTAAAGTTACCCCTTGATAAATTGTAACATTATCCCCAACTTCCGCAGTTTCTCCAATTACCACCCCAGAACCGTGATCAATAAAGATCCCTTTCCCGAGTTTTGCTCCAGGATGAATTTCAATCCCAGTTAAAAACCTTGAAAATTGAGATATAAGTCTAGCTAATACCATAAATCTCCTTTTATATAACCTATGGGCTATTCTATGGAAAAATAAAGCATGAACCCCTGGATAACATAAAATTATTTCTAAAACATTTTTAGCTGCTGGATCCCTATCCTTTACTGCCTTTATATCATTTTTTAGTTCTTTAAACATTTGTAATCTCACCTACCACTTATTTTATTATTCTAATTAAATTTTGCAAATTTTACAAAATACAAAAATCGCCCCTATAATTATAGAGGCGATTTGCGTCGCGGTTCCACTCTACTTCAGGCAATAAGCCCATCTTTAGAGCCGATAACGGGGCAAACCGTAAAAACTCAAGGGGTGCAAATCCCTCTCACTGTTTTTTAATATATTTTACCTTTTTGCCATCATATAATCAACTCTTTTTATAACCCTTTCTTTACCTAAAATTGGTATTAAGCTATATAACTCACTACCATGGGTTTTACCTGTTAAGGCTACCCTTAAAGGCATAAATACCTTTTTCCCACCTAAACCTAGTTCTTTAGTTAGAGATTTTAAGATCTCTTCAACCTTTGAATAATTTAATTCTTCAGCTTGGATAATTTTTTCTTTAAAAAGATTTATTACTGACTCAACGGTATCTTCCTGTAGAATTTCCCGACATTTTTCATCTTCAAAATCGATATCATCATGAAAAATGTCAGCAGTTAAAGGGACGATATCTGACAAAACTGTCATTTTTTCACGATAAGTTTCTACGACAAATTCCAACCATGAAGAATCATATTCGTCAATATTTGGAATATGTTCTTTTAAGAAAGGTTTAACCCTATTTGTCAAATCTTTTATATCCATTTTTTTAATATATACAGAATTCATCCATCTTAATTTTTCCAAATTAAAGACTGCAGGATTTTTAGAAACCCTTTCTAAAGAAAACTCTTTTACTAACTCATCTAATGTAAAAAACTCTTTCTCCCCTTCAGGGGCCCAACCTAACAAAGCTAAAAAGTTTATCATCGCCTCAGGTAAATACCCTTTTTCTCTGTATTGATCTATACTAGTATCCCCATCCCTCTTGCTCATTTTTTTCTTTTGTTCATTTAAAATAATAGATACATGTCCAAAAACTGGTAAGGGAGCATTAAGGGCTTCATAAATTAAAATTTGCCTTGGGGTATTGGAAAGGTGTTCATCACCTCTAATTACATGGGTAATACCCATCGTAATATCATCTATAACCACAGCAAAATTATATGTAGGGATGCCATCTGATTTAACTATAACAAAATCACCAATACCATCACTTTCAAATTGGACTAATCCCCTTACTTTATCATCAACGGTAATTATTTTCCCTTGAGGAACTTTAAATCTTATAACAAACTTTCTTCCTTGTTGTTCTAGTTCACTAATTTGTTCAGGGGTTAAATTACGGCACTTTCCGCTATATTTAGGTGTTTCCCCTTTAGCATATGCTATTTGTCTTTCTTTTTCTATCTCTTCTTCAGTACAAAAACATTTATAACAATGGCCTTCAGAAAATAACTTATCTAAATACTGTTGATAAATATGTAATCTTTCTGTTTGGCGATAAGGACCATTTTCTCCTCCTACTCGCAATCCTTCCTGCCAACTAAGACCTAACCACTCAATACTATCTAATATAGCATCTTCCCAGTGGGCAGATGATCTGGCTAAATCTGTGTCTTCACTTCTAATTAAAAATATCCCGTTATTTTGTTTTGCTAATAAATAATCAAATAGTACAGTTCTAGCTCCTCCAATATGTAAAGGTCCTGTAGGACTTGGGGCGTAACGGACTTTATAAATACTCATTTTTTATACCTCCACTAATAATCTCAATAAATTATTATACCATATTTTTATTTTTCTTCAATTTAATTAATGAAACAGCTTGAGCTGCTATCCCCTCTTCCCTTCCCACAAAACCTAGCTTTTCTGTAGTAGTAGCTTTAATAGTAATTGCTTCTTCATCAATTTTAAGTATAGAAGCAATTTTTTGTTGCATTTTAGTAATATAGGGAGCCATTTTAGGTTTTTGTGCCATTATCACACAATCAATATTTATTATAGAATAACCTTTTTCCTCCAAAAGAAATTTAACCTTTTCTAATAAAATTAAACTTGAAATACCTTTAAATTCTTCACTAGTATCAGGAAATATTTTACCGATATCCCCTAAATTAGCAGGACCTAGTAAACTATCCATTATAGCATGAACTAAAACATCGGCATCTGAATGCCCTTCTAAACCTTTATTGTAAGGAATTTCCACTCCCCCTATTATAAGTTTTCTGTTATCTACTAATTTATGTACATCAAATCCTAGCCCCACCTTCATGCTAGACCCTCCTTTAATAAAAATTCTCCTATAAGCAAATCCTGGGGAGTAGTTATTTTAATATTATGTTCTTCTCCTAATACTGTTTTTATTTTGTAGCCAAAGGCTTCCACAAGGGAACTTTCATCTGTAAACTTATAAAGTTCCTTTTCTACTTCTTTAAATATCGGCAATAATTTAGAAACATAAAAACATTGGGGAGTTTGAGCAGCATAAAGATCATTTCTAGGTGGTGTACTTATAACAGTATCTTCTTTCACAATTTTTATAGTGTCTTTTACCTTAATTACTGGTATTACCCCTATTTCTTTTGGGTTATTCCTCAAAAATTGTAATAATCTTTCAATTAGACTTTCATTGATAAATGGGCGAGCTCCATCGTGGATAAGGACTATATCTTCTCCACTATCTGTCAAGGTTTTTAAACCATTATATACTGATTCTCCCCGATTAAAACCTCCGCTAACTAACCTTATAGGTTTTGTAAAGGTTATGTCTTTTAAGATCTCTTTTTTTACAAATTGTTCATCTCCTTGAGGGATTACTATAATTATTTCATCTATTTTTTTACTTTTTTCAAAAATTAACACAGTGCGGGCCAACATTGGTTGACCCGCTAATTTTAAATACTGTTTTTTTATATTAGTGCCCATTCTATTACCGCTCCCAGCAGCAACTATAAGTGCAATATTTTTCATCTTTTTCTCCCCTTATATTAACAAGCTTTATCATTACTTTTAATTTTAGCAAAAATCATACGCCCTGCAGCAGTTTGAAGTACACTAGTTACTAAAACTTCTAAATTTTCCCCAATATGCCTTTTACCACCTTCTACCACTATCATGGTCCCATCGTCAAGGTAAGCTACTCCTTGCCCTGATTCTTTACCGTCTTTTACTATTTGTACTAACATTTCTTCCCCTGGTAGCACTACCGGTTTTACAGCATTGGCTAACTCATTGATGTTTAGTACAGGTACACCTTGTAATTCACAAACTTTATTAAGATTATAGTCATTGGTAACAACCATTCCCTTTAGACTTTTAGCCATCTTTACCAACCTACTATCCACTTCTAAACCTTCTGAATCATTATCATCGATAATTGTCACTGGGATTTTTAATTCCTTTTGTATTCTATTTAAAATATCTAATCCCCTTCTCCCTCTGTTTCTTTTTAATGTATCTGAGGAATCTGCTATATGTCTTAACTCTTCTAAGACAAAACTTGGAATTATAATTTTCCCTTCAATAAAGCCAGCATGACAAATATCAGCAATTCTACCGTCAATTATAACACTTGTATCTAGAAGTTTACAAACTTGACTATTACTAATACCTTTTTCTTTTGTACTTCTAGAAAATAAATTGTAAAGATCTTCCCATTTGCTAACAGCTACAACATAACCTAAGTAGCCAAAAATTATATTAGTAAAAATCGGAAGAATAGGGCCTACTATTGGTAACTGACGGAAAGGATGAATTAATAGATAAGCTATAATTAGACCTATTAACAAACCTATTATACCAGCTAAGATGTCTTGAACTGGAGTAGTTTGTAATTTATTATCAATCCATTGACCTATATTTCTAAAATAATTAACTAACTTAGGAAAAATAAAATAACATATGATTCCAATAAAGATACCTGTCACCACTGCACCGCCATGTTGCTTAAAAGGGGAAAGCTCGAAAAATTCCAATAACGGGAAAGAAACTAAATAACCAATAGATATACCCACAATCAAGGATATTATCCTAAATAATTTATCAAACACTTCTACCCTTCACCTCCTATGAAGTAATACTAAATTATATTATAAACCATCTGAAAAAATATATACAGATACAAAAAATAAATTATCTATAAATATTATGCAAAATGCTTTAAAATCATCTCTCCTGCTTCTTTTTCATCTATCCCCTTAGATAATACAATTTCACTTATGAGAATTTGTTTCGCACTTTCTAACATCCTTTTTTCTCCAGAAGATAGACCCCTTTCCTTATCCCGTATTGTAAGATCCCGGACTACTTCAGCAACTTTTAAGATATCCCCATCCTTTATTTTTTCTAAATTAAGGCGATACCTTCTGTTCCAATTGGTAGGTAAAGGACTAGCTTTTCCCTGCAATACTTCAAAAACCTTTACCAATTCCTTTTTATCTATAATGGGTCTTACCCCTACCTCTGATACTTTATTTAAAGGGATATAAACTTTTATTGAACCAATAGGAATTCGCAACACATAGTACTGATGTTTAACTCCTAGGACTTCCCTTTCTTCAATATTTTCTATAATACCAGCTCCATGCATTGGATAAAGGACTTTATCTCCTATTTTAAACATAATTAAATTCACCCCTTTAAATAATAATCATCTATATTTTACCATAAAATGTTCTGTTTTGTCAAAAAATTAAATAATATCATACAATAACTTTTCTTGTCAATATACTTGGTTAAAAAAATAAAGTATTAAAGTTTTTGATATTTTCCTCTAACTCCGTTTGACAAAGCCTTTATTTAATAGATATAATATTTATAAAAGAGTTAGAGGAGTGAAGGCAACAATGAGAGATATTGACTGTAAAACCTTTCAAGATAAAGTAGATGAACTATTAGTTAGACATAGAAGTATATTAGATGTTTTATCAAAATTTCAAGAATCCAATGCCAGGGTTAACCGTTCAGTGGTAAAGGCAGTCACAAATTGTGGGTGTTTAAATATTACTGCATCTAAGAAAGACCTTCCTCCAGACATTGATCTTGAACAAATGAAAAATTTTATGGAAACACATCTCGAAGGCGAACTATGTGATAGTTGTAAAGAAATAATTGAAATGGAGTTAGGCAACAATCTTTTTTATCTTGTTTCATTATGTAATTTATTAAATTTAGACCTCTCGGAAATACTTAAAAAAGAATACGGCAAAATCAGTATCTTAGGAAAATTTAATTTGAGTTAACAATTAAGGAGCCTTAAAGGCTCCTTAAATTATTTAGATATAAATCTTTTACTTTTATAAAATCTAACGAGAATTAGTATTTGTTCTTTTAAACCTATAAGGATATAAATAATTACTGGAAAAAATATTAGTTCTCTAAACTTTAATACAAAAATTACAAAAAGGAAAAAGAAAACAATTGAAGCTTGTAAAAATTTTGACATGCCAACTTTTTTAAAATCAGGATATTTTACAGTACTAATCATAAAATAAGCTAATAATATAGTTATACAGGCCAAAAAAGGAGTAGAAATAACATTTTGATAAGTCATTATGATAGTTAAAATTCCCCCTGCCATAGTTATCGGCATACCAATAAAAAAACCAGGTACAGGATCAATAACATTAAAGCGGGCTAAACGGATGGCACCACAGAGGGCGAAAGCAAAAGATAAAAATATACCTAATAAACCTAACTCATTGAGGGCTAAAGTATATGCTATAAAGGCTGGAGCTACGCCAAAGGTAACTAAATCTGACAAGGAATCTAATTCTTTACCGAACTCACTACTAACCCCTAAAGCCCTTGCTATCCTCCCATCTAGGCCATCCATGAGCATACCAGTTATAATGAAGGCTGCCCCTAAATTAGGGTTTCCTTCTATAATCATTAAAAGGGCGATTAAACCAAAAATTAAGTTCCCTAAAGTAAAAATACTTGGGATTATTCGTTTAATTATCATTAACATTTTCATCACCTCTTTATACATGTCTATCTAATAAAACTTGTTGTTGTAATCTTCTTAAACCATCTTTAATAGCCCTTGCCCTAACCTCACCTATTCCATCTACATCATCAAGTTCTTCTATCGTTGCTACTAGTATATTTTGAAGTCCTCCCAACTCTTTTACAGTGTTTTCAATAACTGGCATAGGTAATCTCGGAATTTTGTTGAGAATTCTATGCCCTTTAGATAATACCGGTTGTTCTAAAGTAGAGACACTACCACCATAGCCTAAAATTTTACTTATCATGGTTAACTCTAATAAATCTTCAGAACTTAATTGAGACATCTGCCTCAGTATTTCTTCTGGGGTTTTATCATTACCTTCAGCTATATAGTCTTTAATTACTAAATACCCTTCCTCTTCGATGTTACTAATTAGCTCTTCTAACTGCATTCTGATTAGCCTACCTTCATCCCCTAGTTCTACAATATATTTGTCTAATTCCTGAACTATCCTTAAAACCATTTCATACCTCTGTAAGACCTTGGCTACATCACCTACATTAACCATTTCCTCAAATTCTAGGGCACTTAAATTGATTAAGGCTTGTTCTAAAACTGAACGATATTTATCTAAGGTTTGAATAGCCTGATTAGCTTTATTTAAAATTACACTAATGTCTTTAAGGGCATATTTCATAAACCCTTTGTACAAGGTGATGACGTTTCTCCTTTGAGATATAGAAATAACCAATTCCCCTGTTTGTTTTGCCACCCTCTCTGCAGTTCTATGCCTAATTCCAGTTTCTGTAGAGGGTATCGTTGAATCAGGGATTAACTGAGTATTAGCATATAATATTTTTTTTGCATCATAACTTAGAATTATTGCACCATCCATTTTAGCTAACTCATAAAGATTAGCAGGAGTAAAGTCACTATTGATATAAAATCCTCCATCTACTAATTCTTTAAGTTGTGGGCTTTCACCTACCACAATTAAAGCTCCAGTTTTAGCCCGTAGTACATTTTCTAATCCCTCTCTTAAGGCAGTTCCTGGGGCTACTAATTCCAATGTCTTTAGTAATTTATCTTCTTCTCCTCTTATACTTTGCATATTGCCCTAACCTCCTAAAACTACATCAATGCCTTCTCTAACTGTTTTTACTGGATATACTTCAAGTCCGCTAATTTGTGGAATTGTAGAACCATAAGGTATCAAAGCCTTTGTAAAACCAAGTTTCTGAGCTTCCTTTAACCTAATCTCTAACCTGTTAATACTTCTGACTTCTCCAGTTAAACCAACTTCACCTAAAACAATCCAATCTCTAGGAATTGTTTTTTCCTTAAAACTTGAAGCTATTGCTAATGCTACAGCTAAATCTGCAGCTGGTTCATTGACTCTTACTCCCCCAGCAATGTTTACATATGCATCATAACTATTTAAAAACAAACCTGCTCTTTTTTCCAGAACCGCCATTAATAAAGCTACTCGGTTGTAATCAACTCCATCAGTCATTCTTCTAGGGGTACCATAATTTGTAGGGCTTACCAACCCTTGAACTTCAATTAAAATTGGTCTTGTCCCTTCTAAACTAGCAGTAACAACTGAACCAGCACCTTCTACCTGCCTTTGAGATAAAAATAGTTCTGAAGGGTTTAATACTTCTTTAAGGCCTTTTTCTGTCATTTCAAATACTCCGATTTCATTGGTAGAACCAAACCTATTTTTAACACCCCTTAGTATTCTAAAAGATTGATGACGCTCACCTTCAAAGTAAAGAACAGTATCTACCATATGCTCCAGTACCCTTGGTCCAGCTATCCCCCCTTCTTTTGTAACATGACCAACAATAAAAATTGTAGTAGTTGTATTTTTAGCTATACCCATAAGCATCCCTGTACATTCTCTTACTTGGGAAACACTACCTGGAGCTGAAGGTAAATCTTTATTAAAGATTGTTTGAATAGAATCCACAATTAAAAACCTTGGATTATATTTATTAACTACTTCTAAAATAGTATTAACTTCCGTTTCTGCTAATAAATATAAGTTTTCATTAGTAACTCCTAGTCTTTGACCCCTTAACCTAATTTGTTGTAGTGATTCTTCTCCTGATATATAAATAACATTTCCCTGTTTTGCTAAATTATTAGAGGTTTGTAAGAGTATTGTAGATTTACCTATACCAGGATCCCCCCCTATCAATATTAAAGAGCCATCTACTATTCCTCCTCCTAATACCCGATCTAGCTCAGAAATTCCTGAAGATACTCTATTTTGTTCATCAAAAATTATGTCTTTTATAGAAACAGGTTGGGATATTTTATTTAAATAACTAAATGCACCTTTAGGGCCAGAGGTGCTTTTTACTTCTTCATCCATCGTATTCCAGCTTAAACAACTGGGACATTTCCCTACCCATTTGATCGACTCATAACCACATTCTCGACATATAAATATTGTTTTATTTTTCCCCATCTTATCAACACCTTTTATTATCTTTACCTTCAAATAATTATTATACCATATTATTCTCTGTAGTTTACAAAAATTCCTTCAGTAAATAAAAAATAAATATAGGACCTCAAGGTCCTATATTTATTTTTTATTCTTTTATAAATACAGGTTTTCCGTCTTCTAGTTTTACTACTACTTTATCGCCTTTTTTAATAGTACCTTTTAAAATTTCTTCAGATAAGTTATCCTCTATTAAACGCTGAATTGCCCTTCTTAAAGGTCTAGCACCGTAATTTGGATCAAATCCTTCATCTGCCAAATGGTTATATACTTCTTCAGTAGCCTCAATACCGATTCCATACTCTTTAACTCTTTCTTTAAACTTATTAAAGAGAAGCTTAACTATCTCTTTTATATGTTCTTTTTCTAAGTTATGGAAGACTATTATTTCATCGATACGGTTTAAAAATTCTGGCCTAAAAGTTCTTTTTAACTCCTCCATAACCTTATCTTTCATATTTTTATAGTTAGATTCTCCATCACTAGGTTTAAACCCTAATGTAGCTTCTTTCTTAATTAGATTAGCCCCTACATTGGAAGTCATTATTATTACTGTATTTCTGAAATCCACCCTTCTACCTTTTCCATCAGTCAATATTCCATCCTCTAAAACTTGTAATAAAATATTAAATACTTCTGGATGGGCCTTTTCTATTTCATCAAATAGTATAACTGAATAGGGTTTTCTCCTAACTTTTTCTGTTAACTGTCCTCCTTCTTCATATCCCACGTAACCTGGAGGAGCACCTACTAATCTAGATGTTGTATGTTTCTCCATATACTCAGACATATCTAAACGGATCATTGCATCTTGGTCACCAAATAATGTTTCTGCTAAAGCTCTAGCCAACTCTGTTTTACCTACTCCTGTAGGTCCTAAGAAAATGAAGGAACCGATAGGACGTTTCGGGTCTTTTAACCCAGCTCTAGCCCTTCTTACTGCCCGTGCTACTGCTTTTACTGCCTCTTCTTGACCAATAACCCTTTTGTGCAATATTTCCTCTAATTTTAATAAGCGTTCTGCTTCATCTTCTTCTAATTTTTTCACAGGTATAGAGGTCCAGCTAGAAACTATCTGAGCTATATGTTCAGGTGTTACTACATACTTATCAGAAACCTGTTTTTTCTCCCATTCTCCTTTTACCTGATCAAGTTTTTCTTTAATTTCCCTTTCTTTATCCCTTAACTTAGCAGCTTTTTCAAACTCTTGAGATCTAACTGCCGCATCTTTTTCTTTTCTAATCTCTTCTAATTCTTGCTCTAAATTTTTTAAGTCTGAAGGAGCAGTAAAGGTACTTAACCTCAATTTAGATGCAGCTTCATCTATTAAATCAATTGCTTTATCAGGCAAAAACCTGTCGGTAATATACCTGTCTGATAGTTTCACTGCCGCTTCAATAGCTTCATCACTAATTTTTACTCTATGATGTGCTTCGTATTTATCCCGCAAGCCTTTTAATATTTCTATCGCCTCTTCTTTAGTAGGTTCACCTACCATAATAGGTTGAAAACGCCGTTCTAATGCAGGATCTTTTTCAATGTGTTTACGATATTCATCTAAAGTGGTTGCACCTATTGTTTGTAATTCTCCCCTTGACAAAGCAGGCTTTACTATATTAGAAGCATCAATAGCCCCTTCTGCACCACCTGCCCCTATAATAGTGTGGATTTCATCTATAAATAATATCACATTACCAGCAGCTTTAAATTCATCCATTAGTTTTTTGAGACGCTCTTCAAATTCGCCACGATATTTAGTTCCTGCAACTACGGAAGCTAATTCTAGAGTTACTAATCTTTTATCTTTTAAAGTTTCGGGAACATCACCGGCTACAATCCTTTGTGCTAATCCTTCAGCTATAGCAGTTTTACCTACTCCAGGATCTCCTATTAAACACGGATTGTTTTTGGTTCTTCTGCTTAATACCTGAATAACCCTTTCTATTTCATCCTTTCTACCAATTACAGGATCCAATTTCCCTGCTTCCGCTTCTTTAGTTAAGTCTCGCCCAAAATTATCTAACATTGGCGTTGGTTTATGTCTTTTTTTGTTTTTATGTGATGGAGATTTAGGCGAAAACTCTTGGCCTAATTGTTTTAAAACTTCTTCCCTAGCCTTTTCTAGATTTACCCCTAAATTTTCTAGTACCTTAGCTCCTATTCCTTCTCCTTCTCTAATTAAACCTAATAAAATATGTTCTGTTCCTACATAGTTATGACCTAACATTTGAGCTTCTTCCATTGCTAAATGAATAACAGTTTTAGATCTGGGAGAAAACCCTATTTGTCCTTCAATTATTTGTTGACCTATTCCTACTAGATTTTCAATTTCTTTTTTAACTTGATCACTACTTACATTAAGACTAGCTAAAACCCTTGCCCCTATACCCTCACCTTCTTTTATTAATCCTAACAAAATATGTTCAGTACCTACAACATTATGACCTAATCTCCTTGCCTCTTCTTGGGCATGGGAAATTACTTGTTTACCTCGAGTAGTAAATCTCTCAAACATAAAATACACCTCCTATTTTTTTAAAATTTCCCTTATAACTTCAGCCCTTTTAATATCTCTAGTTTCTGTATTTAAAGTATGTCCATAAAGTTTTTGTAAAAATCCTGGTCTAGTTATAACAATTAATTGTTTAAAAAATTGTGGTTTGATTCCTTCTATAAATTTTAGATCCACTCCTAGTTTTAAATAAGATAGTAATTCTAAAGCTTCTTTAGAAGATATACTATAAGCATTAGATAAAATCCCATAGGCCCTATACGCTTTATCTTTAACATTCACTTGATTTTCCTCTAATAAGTACTTTCTGCTGTTATATTCATGATCGATAATTTGTTTAGTAACCCTTTTTAAATTATCAATAATTTCAGCCTCACTCTGCCCTAAAGTCACTTGATTTGATATTTGCATAATATTCCCTAATGACTCAGAGCCTTCACCATATATTCCCCTCACCGCTAGACCAAGTTGAGAAACGGCGGTAAGAATCCGATTAATTTGCTTAGTAAGTACTAAAGCGGGCAAATGAACCATAACCGACGCCCTTAAACCAGTTCCGACATTAGTAGGACATGCCGTTAAATAACCAATATTTTCACTAAAGGCAAAATCGATATGGGCCTCTAACTGATCATCTATTTCATCAGCTATTTTATAGCCTTCTTCTAAGTTTAACCCCGGCAATACTACCTGTGTTCTAATATGATCTTCTTCATTAACCATAATACTTACTGATTCATCTTTATTTAACCATACACCACTATTTTTATTTTCATTTATTAGTTGAGGACTTATTAAATGTTTCTCAACTAATGTTAATTTATCTTCATGGGTTAGACCATTCATTGAGAAAAATTTGAAATCTTCTAAACCACTCATCCTTTTACCAATTATCTTTTCTACTTCTTTAAGACTTTTTGAATCCGCTACAGAGGGAAAAGGCAAACCATGTATATTCCTTGCTAGACGAATACGGCTACTTAATACCACATCTGAAAAAGGTTGATTTGTTTCTTCCATCCATTTACTAGAGTTTTGGTTAATAAAGCCTTCTAAAGCCATTATTCTCCCCCCTTTTGCCTTTTTTCTAATTCTTTAATTTTATCCCTCAGAATAGCCGCTTGTTCAAAATCCTCTTTAGCTATACAAATATTTAACTTATCCCGTAAACTTTGAATCTGTTTTTTAAGGCGGATTTGACCTCCAACCCTTATAGGTACTTTACCTACATGATTGGTACTTCCGTGAATTCTTTTTAGTAAAGAATTTAATTTAAAGCCAAAAACATCATAACACTGACTACATCCCATACGACCATTATTAACAAAACTTTCTTCTGTAAGGCCACATCCTTTACACGTTATTCGTTCCTTAGCCTTCCCTCCTAATACTCCAAATTCATCAAAATCTAGTAAACCAGATAATAGCTTATGAAAAGAAAAATGATCTCCATAACTAAAATCTAACTCACCCCGTTCTTTAGCACATACTTCACAAAGCTTTAATTCCATTTTTTCACCATTTACTATTTTGGTAAAATGAACGGTAGCCGTCCTTTTTTTACACTCTTGACACAACATTTTAATCACCTCCTGATTTATTCTATTACAGTAATTAAAGCATTCTTTAAAATTTCTGCCCTAACTTTGTCCCTTAAAGGTAAAGGAATCCCTAAAACTTCTGCCTTTGTTATTTCTATTAGTATTTTCCCTTCCCTTTTTGTAAATATGCCTTCTTCTTGTAATCGTAAAACTAAATCTTTACACTGATTATAGCTAATACCTTTCTCTAAGATAGTAGATAAATACTTCATTGTTTCTTTAGCTGAAGGGGTAATTTTAGTTATCCTAATATATCCACCACCACCCCTTTGACTTTCTACTTTAAATCCCCGTTCAGGTGTGAACCTCGTTTGCAAAACATAGTTTATTTGAGAAGGAACACAACTTAAAATAAATGCCAGCTCATTTCTCTTAATTTCTATTTGATTGTTACTAGACATTTTCAACAGACTTAAAATATATTTTTCTATTTGATTACTAAGACTTGACAATTGTCAGCCCTCCTTGACTTTGACTTTCTTTGACTTTCTAATTATATAATATTACTTTAATTTATTATTGTCAATATTTAACTAAAGAATTTATTGGAAAAAGTAATAGTAAAACCCATAGTGATGTTAGCCACTATGGGTTTATTACTTAATAATATTTAATTTTAATTATCTAAAGGCATCGGCTATGTGATGATACTGATTACTAGGATTCCAAATTAGGTATTCAAATATCCCTAACTCCTGAGCGGCCCTTATTTGTTCCCTTACTTCATGGGGACCATAAGGTGGCTGTCCTTGAGAAAATCCTTGTAACCACGGTCTAATCATTACATTAGAGTTCATAGCTGCTATCCTAGTTTGGTAATCTATTAATGCATATTTTACAGTTTCATAAGGCCTTGCATTATTTGAAGGATATAAACCGTAATTATTATGGTGATAGTGGGATGGATATACCATAGGACAAATTAAATCTAGGGCTTCAGAACCTAATAAAGTTTCTAAATGTTGACCAATCCCCATATCCCCTTGGACTGTTCCGATAAGTCCAAAAATATCGGCAGATAATTCTACATTATACGGTTCCAACTCTTTTCGTATAAATTTAATAAACTCAGCAATTACTTTAGATCTAGTATACTCTTCTCCTTCTGGGATTAAGTCAAAGGATTCTAAATGATCGAACTTTACCCTATCCCCTACCCTATCAGGAAATCTAACATAATCTAGCTGTATTTCTCTAAAACCTAATCTGGCAGCTTCTTTAGCAACATCGGCCACATATTGCCACACTTCTCTACTATGGGGATCAACCCAAGCTACTTTACTACCTGATTCAACCCAAACACTACCATCGAGGTTTTTAACTGCTAAATCAGGTCTTTTGGTGCCTAGTTTGTTATCTTTAAATACTACAACCCTAGCAATAGGATAAATATTATTTTCAGCAAGGGTTTCCATTAGAGCTTCAATATCACTAATTTTGTTAGTATTAGCACCAATTTCAATTGCCAGTTCAACTTCTGTATTTCTGTAAGATAATTCTCCATGGTCATTTTTAACATCAATAACCATAGAGTTAAGTTCTGTTGAGTTAACTAACTCCACAAGACTATTAAATCTGTCTTTTAATCCTGCAGAATTACCCGTTAAGTAGATACCTTTAACATGTTTTGGTCTTTCGATGAATGGACCTGTAATTAGTGGCTTCTCATCTTCATCAGGTTCCTTTTCATCATCACTAGGCTCTAAATCAACAATATTTTCATCAGGGTCAGGTTCTTGTAAATTAGGAGTAGATGTATCTACTGTACAGCCTACTAATAAAAAGATTATGAGAACGATACTTAAATATTTTAATATTTTAATTGTAATCTCCCCCTTTATTTTATAAAAGTTTCTACTGTGTTAATTAAAAATTAAATGAAATATATCCTACTTTTTCCCTTGCTCGAAACCCACTCCCCTTTTATTTGATATTATATAAATTCGCTAAATATAAGCTAAAATCCTTTTTAAACTAGGTATTAATTTTTTCCAAATCAAAAGTTTTCTTAGGTATTATGTATATAAAAAAATATAGACTGTCTATTAAGACAGTCCTAAAAAACAAACCTCTTTCCCTTATTTTTAACGACTAATACCTATAACCCTTACCCTTACATCTCCAATACCATAAGGGCGAAGCCCAATTTCTCTAGCAGCAGCTTCTGAAAGGTCAATAACTCGACCATCAACAAAAGGTCCTCTATCATTAATTCTTACAACTACTGATTTTCCTGTTCGTAAAAAAGTCACTTCAACTAATGTTCCAAAGGGCAAAGTTCTGTGGGCAGCTGTTAATTTATTTTTATCATAAATTTCTCCACTGGCGGTTTTATTACCATGGAACTTATCACCATACCAAGAGGCTACACCAACTACCGCATATTCCCTCGAAGAACGGGAAGCAAGTTCGCGGGTATTTTGATGAATTATCCCAGGTTGAGGTTCTGATAAAACTTTTTCATCTAGTTTTATCCTTGATACTTCTTCTCCATCATTATATGTTACTTTATATGTTATTTCTTTCAACCCATCCCTTGACTGCTTATATACCCTATGACTTCCTAGAGGTAGTCGGGTATCGTAATAATAGTAATTATAAGCAGGTATAGCTACTTTCTCTGTAATGATTTCTGATTCCACTCTAATAATTTGAATTTCTTGGCCTGTTATTAATCTTTGATGGAGGGGTAAATTAACTATATCTGTTTCTCCTAATTCAATTTTTTGTTCTTTTAAAAGGTCTTCAATAGTATCTGCCCAGGAAAGAATTTTATATTCTTCTCCATCCACCTTTAATAAAACTTTTGCCCCTTCTTTAATAGCAATAAAGTTTGTCACTATATCCTCATCTTTTGCAGGATACACTTGATGTATATTAGTTAATGTAATATTTGCTTCCTTTAAAATTTCTTCTACCGATGTTTTATCAGTTTTTACTTCAATAAATCCATCATCAGTGAAAATTGTGACTTTACTTTTTGGATTAAATCCTGAAGCTGCTGTCACAGCCGCTGTTACCACTAGAGTCCCTGTGATTAACAGCGTCTTCATTTTTGACATTTTAATCACCTCATAATAATTTTATGCTATAATAAGTAAATTTATTATAGTATAATGTATTATTTTCCCCTAATTTTTTATTAATATGCATATACACAGCATTATATGTATTTTATACTATTTTTTCAATTAATGCAACTAAATAAAAAAACCGTTCTTGCGAACGGTGAGAATTTAAAATTGGCTCCCCAGGTAGGACTCGAACCTACGACCTACCGGTTAACAGCCGGTTGCTCTGACCAACTGAGCTACTGAGGAATGACCTAGCGACGACCTACTCTCCCAGGGGGTAACCCCAAGTACCATCGGCGCTGAGGAGCTTAACTCTGGTGTTCGGAATGGGAACCGGTGTATCCTCCTCGCTATTGTCACTAGATTAACAAAACACACAAAACTTAAAAGTGAGCTTTTGGTCAAGTCCTCGACCGATTAGTACTAGTCCGCTTAAGACATTACTGCCCTTACACTCCTAGCCTATCTACCAGGTATTCTTCCTGGGGTCTTACTTCCTTAACGGAATGGGAAGTCTTATCTTGAGGTGGGTTTCGCGCTTAGATGCTTTCAGCGCTTATCCCGTCCAAACTTGGCTACCCAGCACTGCCATTGGCATGACAACTGGTACAC
>NZ_FOIF01000033.1 GCF_900111575.1 Anaerobranca gottschalkii DSM 13577
ACGATCTCTCGGAATATCTATGGTTGTTTCTCCGTACTTTGTCTTAATTGTTTTTCTGTTATAACCGTTTCTACTGTTACCTGAATGATCACCAGATGATGAGTGTTTATTATAACCTAAATGTTCATCCATTTCTGCTTCGAAAATTTCTTGAATAGTATCTCTAAATAAATTTTTCAAATGTTCTTGTACATCTTCTACACTACGACACTCTTTTGCTAATTCCTTGGCTAATAAATTACTTTTTGTTGACATAATTGGACAACTCCTTTTTAGAGGTATTATTATCCAATTACACGTAATTTATTACGCTCTCTAGTAAAATTATAACTTACATTAAAGTCCTCTATTGTTAGGTTGCCAACATAGATAATCTGTTTGTGTTTCTATAACAACGGCTTTCGTTACTACCTAATCAGATCTCTAAAACTTTTTTTGACTTGCAAATATTTATACTAAGTACATTGTGTGCCGCTCTATTTATTATTCTCTGTTATTCTTTATGAATTTTAAATTGGATTCCATCTGAAGGATTTTATCTAATGTATTAGGTTCCTATTCAGCAATCATGGGTAGTATCCTGTCTGTGACAAAAAACTTTTTTATAATTTTAAATAATAATTTTTATAATAATATAAAATTTAATAAATTTTTAATATAAATACTTAAGGGCTGCCTTCTCTTAAATGATTTATAGGTGTCTAATTAGTGATATATATTTGCCCAAAATACGTGGGGATTTTATTATAAAATTTTTAATAATAAATAAAGGAAAAGATGGGCTATTTTGACCACTTTTCCTTTATTTATTTCCAGATAGCTCTTTTAACTTAACCTTAACAGTAACTGACCAGCTTTGACATTTTCTTTTTCTTTAACAAAGATAGCATCTACTTTTCCACTTATAGGAGCTACAATAATAGTTTCCATTTTCATAGCTTCCAAGATAATAACTGGTTGATTTTTAGTGACATTATCTCCTTGGTTGACTAGGATTTTTAAAACAGCACCGGGAATACTAGCAGGAATTTCCTTTATGTTTTCAGGATCTGCCATTGGAATTTGGCTAGTTTCAGTTTCTGTCCTTTGCAACTCTGGATTTTTTATAGATATATCTCTCCGTTGACCATTTACTTCAAAACTTAAATTAATGTTCCCTTCAGAATCCAAAGGACCAATTTGAAGTAATTTAACTACTAAAATTTTGCCATCAGCTATTTCCACTTCACAGGTTTCACCTTCCCCTAATCCGTGGAAAAAAATGTCACTGCCCATTCGGGAAAAATCCCCTGTTTCTTTAATGTATTGTAAATATTCATCAAAAACTTTAGGATATAGGGCAAAACTTAATATATCTTTTTCAGTAGGATCTAAATCGTGTTTTTCTTTTAAATAAAGGGCTATTTTATTAAAATCTTCCGGCGGAAGTATTTCCCCAGGTCTTTTAGTAATAGGTTTTTCACCTTTTAGAATTAAAGCCTGTAACTCTTTAGGGAACCCTCCTTCTGGCTGCCCCATTAAACCTTTAAAATAATCAACTACCGATTCGGGGAAATTTAATCCTTTACCTTTGGTAAAAATATTTTCAGGTGTTAAGTTATTTTGTACCATAAAAATGGCCATGTCGCCAACCATTTTGGAAGAAGGAGTGACTTTAACGATATCCCCTAACATATAGTTGACTTTTTTATACATTTCCTTTACTTCTTTGAACCGATGGCCAAGGCCGAAATTTTCTACCTGGGGTTTAAGGTTAGAATACTGACCACCGGGAATTTCATATTTATAAACTTCGGTGGTACAAGATTTTAAATCAGATTCGAAGGGATAGTATACTTGCCTTACTGCACCCCAATATTGGGAGATTTCTTCTATATAGTCTAAATTGATACCCGTTTCCCTAGGGGTATTTTCTAAAGCTGCCACTACTGAACTCATAGGAGGTTGGCTTGTCGTCCCTGCAAAGCTATTGAAGGAGGTATCTACAATATCCACTCCCCCTTCAGCAGCCATTAGCAAGGTGGCAACACCATTACCACTGGTATCATGGGTATGGAGGTGTATAGGTAAACCAACTTCATTTTTCAAGGCTGAAATTAATTTATAGGCGGCATAAGGTTTTAAAAGGCCTGCCATATCTTTAATTCCTAGGATATGTGCTCCCATCTTTTCAATTTCCTTAGCTTTTTTAATATAGTAGTTAAGGGAATATTTATCTCGCCTTTCGTCTAATATATCCCCTGTATAGCAGATACAAACTTCAGCAAGGCGATTATTTAGCAAAACTTCATCTAAAGCTACTTCCATTCCCTTTAACCAGTTTAGGGAATCAAAAATTCTAAAAATATCAATTCCAGATTTACTAGCTTCTTTAATAAAGGAGCGGATAACATTATCGGGATAATTTTTATAACCAACGGCATTACTACCCCTTAAAAGCATTTGAAACATAATATTAGGAATTCTTTTTCTAAGCTCTTCCAATCTTTTCCAAGGACACTCTTTTAGGAAACGATAGGCTACATCAAAGGTAGCTCCACCCCACATTTCTAAAGAAAATAAGTCTTTGCCGTAAAAGGAAGTTGCTTGAGCTATATTGAGCATATCCTTTGTCCTTAACCTAGTAGCAATTAAAGACTGATGGGCATCCCGCATAGTGGTATCAGTAATCAGTAATTTTTTTTGTACTTTAATCCATTTAACTACACCTTTTGGGCCACTCTTTTCTAGGATTTGTTTTGTTCCCTCTAATTTATCAGGGATCTGCACTTTAGGAATAATGGGAACATCAAAATCCCCCTTTTGCCCTTTTGTTTTAATGATTTTTTCTCCTAAGAAGTTTAATAATTTAAGTTCTTTATTAGATTTTGGTGTAATATTAAAAAGTTCGGGGTTTTCGTTGATAAAGTTAGTGTTAGCTAATCCCTTTAAAAATGTTTCATGGGTTAGAACATTAATTAAAAAAGGGATATTTGTTTTAACTCCAGAGATATTCATTTCTTTTAAAGCCCTTACTGCTTTACTAACTGCATCTTCGAATGTCCTGGAATGGGCAGTTACCTTTACAAGTAAGCTATCGTAAAAAGGGGTGATAATAGAGCCTGTAAAACCATTACCTCCATCAAGTCGGATACCAAATCCAGAACTAGTACGATAAACATCAATTTTCCCAGTATCAGGGGCGAAGTTTTGAGTAGGGTCCTCTGTTGTAATCCTTGATTGAATTGCATAGCCATTGACTTGAATATCATGTTGTCCCCCAATCAAAATTTTTTCTGAATTTAAAGGATAACCTTGGGCAATGAGGATTTGACATTGCACTATATCTATTCCAGTAATAACTTCTGTTACAGTATGCTCTACTTGGATACGGGGATTCATTTCAATAAAATAATGGTTTCCCGTCTTATCTACTAAAAACTCTACCGTTCCAGCATTAGAATAGTTTACCGATTTTGCTAATTTTAAAGCATCTTCACAGATCTTTTTCCTTAATTTTTCAGATAGAGAAAAGGCCGGTGCATATTCGATTAGCTTTTGATGTCTCCTTTGGATAGAACAATCCCTTTCATATAGGTGAACGATGTTTCCATAATTGTCGCCGAGAATTTGGACTTCTATATGTTTCGGTGAATCTAAATACTTTTCAATAAATACATCTTCTACACCAAAAGCTTTTTTAGCTTCGCTTTTAGCACTATCTAGGGCTAAAAGCAGTTCATCGGTGTTTCTAACAATTCTCATTCCCCGGCCTCCCCCACCTAGGGCAGCTTTTATAATGACAGGGAAGCCATGGTCTTTAACAAAATTTAAGGCTTCCTCTATCCTTTGTATCGGTTTATCAATCCCAGGGATAACAGGGACTTGGGCATTAATAGCTACTTGCTTTGATGTAATTTTATCCCCCATTTTTTCTAATACTTCAACGGAAGGACCAATGAACTCTAGACCAGCATCCCGACATTTTCTGGCAAACTCAGGGTTTTCTGCTAAAAAGCCGTAACCGGGGTGGATGGCATCTACACCTTTTTTAAGGGCTAAACTTATAATTTCATCGATACTAAGATAAGCTTCTACTGGACCTTTATTTTTCCCAATAAGGTAAGATTCATCTGCTTTAGTGCGGAATAGGGAGGTTTTATCTTCTTCAGAATAAATGGCAACGGTTCTAATACCTAACTCTTTACAAGCCCTAAAAATTCTAATCGCTATTTCTCCCCGGTTAGCAACTAGCACCCTTTTAAATTTTTTGATCTTCTGGGCATCCATAAATCATCACCTCTTTTTTCTTTTACCGTATTAAATCAATGATATTCTAAAATGGAGAAATTTTCAATATTATATTTAATGCCGGAGTTTTCCAATTTATACTACTATTAAATTAAAAGGCAAGATTTATTTTATAATAAACCTTGACGGGATTTTTATCTTATACCATTCAGTACTTTGCTATAGTAATCATTTTCTAGTATTAAACGGGAGAAATAGAATTTGTTTTGAATGATACGGGAAATCCTTTCTACATAATCATCATCTACTTCTACCTCTTCATTAGGGATAAATTTTCTCGTTCGAGCATTATATCTTCCTTTATCGGTAATAAAACTCATGTTACGGAAGAACACTAAAGGTTCAGAATCTGAGAAAATATCCCTTCCCATTAAAAGTCGGGAATCAAATTCAAGTCCCATTAAATTAGAAATAGTAGGAATAATATCTATACCCCATGCCGGATCATCTATCCTTTTAGGTTCCATTCCTTTAACATACATTACCAGTGGACTTTTATGAATATCAAAATCTCGGTCAACATAAAAACCTGATAATTCATCGATAGTATCATGTTCTAAACCATAGGGATAGTGATCTGTACTCATTACAATTAAAGTCCTTTCAGCGATACCCGCTTCTTCTAATCTTTCCAGGAGATATTCTAAAGCCTTATCTAATTCAATCTGAGTTGCTAAATATGCCTTGGCTTGAGTAGATAATGGTAGATGTTCTACTAATTTCCGATTTTTCATAGCCATATTGTTCCCTATGAAGTTGTACTGTAAATGACCGCTTACTGTCATATAGTAAGCATGGAAAGGTTCATTGTTGATATATTCATCAACTGTTACCTCCATCATTTCCAGGTCTGATGCTGGCCATACCCTTTTTACATCTAAGCCATTGCCAATTCCTTTATAATCGTAACCCATATTAGGATGGGATAGATGTCGACCGTAGTAGGTATAGGTGTGGTTATGGTAAGCCACCGTTTTATAACCTAGATTCTTTAATTGATTCCCCATAACAAAGGGTAGGGAAATGTTGGAAGAAGCCCTAAAACTCCAAACACCACTTTTAGGTATTAAACTGGTAAGCCCCATATATTCTCCGTCAGAGGTACTGACATCCCAAAGGGGAACATAGAAGTTAGGGAAATAAAAGCCTTCATGGACCAGCTTATATAAAGTAGGGGTTATTTCTTTATTTATAGCAAAGGGTGCTAATGATTCGGCAGTTATCAAAATTAAGTTATATCCTTGGAAAATTCCGGTATATTCATTTTTAGCGGTAGGTTGAAGGTTTTTAAAATACTCATGCATTAACCTAATGGTTTCATCTTTCTCCTTTTCAATTAGATAATCAAAATCGATGTTTAGTACATTATATTCCCTTTCTTTTGGCTCATCATTATCATCTGGATCATCATCGCCGGTATCTACTGGATCTGGGATAAAAACATCTACCACAGGGGTCCAGTTGGTTATCATCCTTTGTAAATCTAAGCGAATAGTAGTTAGCAGTCCTAAATTTTGCACAGAAAGGAGAGGATTACTATTTTTAAAGTAGAGATCATAAGGAGAATTGGTATATCTTCCCCCTTTATATACTGCCAACACTCCTGAAAGGTGTGTTAATATGATCAGTAAAACTAGCAAAAACTTAAGGTTGTATTTGATAGTTTTGCTAGAAATTATTTTTTTCCCTAGGAAAAATAAAATTAAAGCTGGGGTGAAAACTAAAATTACCCACTGGAGGTTTTTCCCTGTTACTAACAAAATATCTTTCCAAAAATCGCTGACTTGCCCGGCATTACTAGCAGAATATAAGTGATAGAAAGTCCTGAAGAACTGGTAATAAATTATTTGGGATGAGTAGATAATTGCTAAAACTACCAGAAAGATTACGGCAACAGCATGTTTAAGGAATTTTTTACTAAAAAAATTTAAAATTAAAAAAAATGCTGTTGCAAAAGAAAGGTTAAAGAGCAAAGAAATAAAAAAACCATAGGATAAAATAGATTTTACAGTAGTTATTCTCAGAATAAATTCCATAGTAAATAGGGAAAAGATCAAGTAAAATAATGTTTTAAAAGGTTTCATAATATTCTCACCTCAAGTTTAAGTACCTATAATTTTTTTCTTATGTTAATAATAAACTAAATTTATTAACAATTTTTTAAGGTGAAAGATAAAAATAAGTCCAATTAATTCCTTGAATGGAGTTAATTGGAACACTGACAGGCCTGTTTAATGTATTGCTTGAATATCAACATGTAATAAGCGATTTTTAGTTAAATGCTTCTGTACTTCTTTTATTTTCCCAGTAATTTCTCTATCTTCCAATTGGATAGTGATTTGATTTTTTAAACGACATTTTTCCAAAACCTTTCTTAGAGCTTGTTCTTCGAATTCAACATGGATCGTTTTTGAGTTACTGCCATAAATTACTCCAGGTATAAATCCTTTTGCTTTTTTACCTACTTCTCGCCTTCTTCCAATTAACAATACTGGGAGCATTTCTAATCCCCTCCTATTAACTTTTCTCCGTAAATTTTATTAAGATTCTTGAAATTTATGCATATTTAATAAAAAACCCTCAATTATCTTTTGGATAATTGAGGGTTATAAATTACTCTGGATTTCCTTCATTTATGGTATCTGTATTTTCGTCTAAATTATTATCAACTTCTAAAATTTCACCAATAATTTCTTCAGTTGAATTTTTTAGAGTTATATTAGCTGAAATTGGTAAATCTTTCACCTTGATAAAATCGCCTTTTTGTTTATCACTGACATCTACAATAATTTTTTCGGGAATATCTTCTAGTTTTCCTTTTACCTCAATTTCAGTTTTAAAGGTTTGTAAAATCAGCCTTTTTTGATGTAATTCCTCTATTCCTGTAAAAATAATTGGAACATCTAAATTAATTATCTCATCTTTAGGAACTACATGAACATCCATATGAATAGGCTTTTCCTTGTTCAATAAATCCCATTGAACTTCTTTAATAACTCCATAGAATTTTTTGTTTTCAAAATCTAATTGGATTTTAGCTTTTTCCCCAGCTATATTAAGTAATTTCTTAACTTTATTAAAATCAAAATTAACTGGGGTTGAAGAAAAATTTTTTCCATAAACTACACCAGGTAAATAGCCTGTCTTTTTCTTTAATCTTCTCTCAGCTTTTAAAACTATTTCACCCATAATTATCCCTCCTAAAAATTTTTTATTTCAGAAGACATAATTTGAATTAATAGTTTAGCTGATACTAGAAGCTATTATTAATTATATACATAATAAAGAACTAGTCAATAAGGGTATTTTCTATAATAAATGGTTAGGTATTTTATCTTTAGAGATTAAATCTTCATACTTCTCCCTTTCAACAATTACGTGGGGTTTACCGTTACTTATCAGTACTACTGCTGGTTTAGGTAAACGGTTATAGTTACTAGCCATAGAATAATTGTAGGCACCGGTATTTAATACTGCTAATACATCCCCTGGTTTAACATATGGGATGTTAATATCCCAAATTAATATATCACCTGATTCGCAACATTTTCCTGCAATAGTGGCAGTTAGTTCTCTATTAGCATAAGGGCGATTAGCTACAATGGCTTCGTATTTGGCACCATAAAGGGCAGGTCGGGGATTATCAGGTAATCCTCCATCTACACTTATATATGTCCTAACATTAGGGATTTCTTTAATAGACCCAATAGTATAAAGGGTGATTCCAGCTTCGCCAATGATCCATCTACCTGGTTCAATGATAATAGTAGGTCTTTCTAACTTTAACTTGCTGCAATTATCTTCAATACTCTTCATTATTGGATCAATGAAAAAGGAAATAGGTTTTGTTTTTTCCCTTGTGCTATAGCTAATACCAAATCCTCCACCTATGTTAAGCTCTTTTGTAATAAATCCCATTTTATCTTTTAGATTTTTCATAAGTCCTGTTACTATGTTTAATGCAGCGAGATATGATTTGTTATCAAATAACTGGGAGCCTATGTGAAAATGAAATCCCATAAGTTCTAGATTTGGAGAATCTATAGTTTTTTTAAGGGCAAAGTTTAGAGACTCTTCTTCGATACAGATACCGAACTTTGAATCAATTTGTCCTGTAGAAATATATTTATGGGTTTTTCCGGGAACTCCAGGATTTATCCTAAAGAGAATTTTTACTTTTTTATTTTGCTCTTTAGCAATATTTTGGAGGATTTCTAACTCGTATAAATTATCAACTATAATCCTCCCTACATTATTATTAATGGCAAGTTCCAGTTCTTCAAAGGATTTATTATTACCGTGGAACATTACTTTTTCCATAGGGAAATGGGCAGAAATAGCTGTAAATAATTCTCCCCCTGATACTACGTCAAGTCCCAAACCTTCCCTTTCAATGATTTTACACATAGCCAGAGTTAAAAAAGCTTTACTAGCATAAGCTGCTTTGGTATTAGGGTATTTATTTAAAAAATCATTCTGTATTTGAGAACACTTGTATTTAATAAGATTTTCAGAAATTACATAAAGGGGAGTTCCGAATTCCTTAGCTAATTCCACCGTATCTAGATTATCAAAGATATAATGTCTATCTAGTTGTTTTTGTAAATACATAGATTACATCTCCTTATTATTAAAATTAGGTAACAAAAAAAGACCAAGGAAAAGGAAACTCCAAGGTCTATATACACCATAAAGTCCTCCCTTCTTCTTGAAATAGCGCTCCACAGTGAAAACACTGTGACAGTCCTAAGGCTCTTAACCTTAGGCCCAGGGAATATATTTGAGGTATATTCCCTTCGGCGGTATTTCCTTTCCCCAAAATTCATCGTCTTTCGAACTCCCTTAAGGTACTGATAAATACCGCGACCTCTACCTCATGTCAAGAAATGAGGCGAATATTTAATTGTATTAAGAAATAGTCTACAATAAAGGAAAGAGTGTGTCAATGGGAAAGAAAAAAAATTAATTTTTTATAATACATTTTAAAAGATATTAATATAGTATTGTATAAAACTCTTTAAAAGGTGGTTTGGATGATGTTAGCTAATATTTTAATTGTTATAGGTCTGATTTTAATAGTTATCGGATATCTTTTTTGGAAAAAAATATATATTGAAATTAAAGGTGAGGATTACGGAAAAATATTAGAAAGGGAAAAAAACTTAGAGGTTTTAGGTGAAAATCTAGTATATTTTGCTTTGGGAATTTTGGTTCTAAGTTGTCTTTATAAATTCCTTTCCATTTTAAATACAAAAATAACTTTTGGAGGGATTATTTTATTTGGTTTAGTCTTTGCTGTCAGGTATAATTTCCAAATCCAAAAATAATTTTTTAAGAGAAAAAATATTGACAAGAATCTTTACTTATCATATTATTTTTTTAGATAAACATATGAATATTTGTTCATATGTTCACTGGAGGTGTAAAATGGAAGATTTTAAATGTGGGAGCAATATAATCCATGAAGATATAGTTGATAAAGTAAGGGACGAAATGTTAGAAGAAGATAGATTTTTAGATCTAGGGGATTTTTTTAAGCTTTTTGCAGATCCTACAAGATTAAAAATTCTTTATGCTTTGTCAAAGGAAGAAATGTGTGTTTGTGATATTTCTGCTTTACTCCAGATGTCCCAATCGGCAATTTCCCATCAATTAAAGGTACTCCGGTTAGGGAGGGTGGTCAAAACTAGAAAAGAAGGAAAAGTTGTCTATTATTCCTTAGATGATGATCATATTGATAAGGTACTTAAACAGGGGTTAGAACATATATTGGAAAAGTAGAGGAAACCTGGGAGGTAGGGTAAAAAGTGGCTAAAAAAATAGAGTTTCAGTTAGAAGGTTTAAATTGTGCTAGCTGTGCAACTAAAATAGAAGAAGGGATTAAAGAAATAGATGGAATAGTAGGTTCGCAAATTAATTTTGTAAATAAGGTTTTAAAAATAGAGTTAGAAGATACTAAAGATTTTAATGAAAAAATAGTAGATAAGGTTCAAGAACTGGTGGATATGATAGAGCCAGGGATCGTTGTAAAGGAAAAAGAAGTAAAGATAGAAGAACATCATCATGATTTATTAGGAAAAAATGAGTTAATTAAAATTATATTAGGTGGGGGATTATTTGTTTTACCAATTGTTTTTACCTGGTCTAATTTTTTAGAATTTCTCATATTTTTTATTGCATATATATTAGTGGGACATGAAGTGTTATTTAAGGCAGGGCGAAATATTGTTAAAGGGCAAGTTTTTGATGAAAATTTCTTAATGACCCTTGCTACCTTAGGAGCCTTTGCTATAGGGGAATTTCCAGAAGCTGTTGCAGTAATGCTTTTTTATAAAGTTGGAGAATATATTCAAGGGTTAGCTGTGGATAGGTCTAGGAAATCTATTGCAGAACTAATGGATATAAGGCCGGACTATGCAAATCTTAAAAAGGGTGAGGATATCGAAAGGATAACTCCAGAGGAGGTTCAGGTTGGAGATCTCATAATAGTTAAACCAGGGGAAAAAGTTCCATTAGATGGCATTGTTATTGATGGCAATTCAGTATTAGATACTTCAGCGTTGACCGGTGAATCTTTACCTAAAGATATTTCGGTAGGGGATGAAATCCTCAGTGGAAGTATCAATATAAGTGGGGTATTAACAGTTAAAGTTACTAAAGAATTTAACCAATCCACTTTATCTAAAATATTGGATTTGGTGGAAAACGCTAGTAGCAAAAAAGCCCCTACGGAAAATTTTATCACTAAGTTTGCTCGGTACTACACTCCTGTAGTAGTAGGTATTGCCTTATTGATCTCTATATTGCCCCCTTTATTTTTACAAGGTGCTACCTTTAATGACTGGATTTACCGAGGGCTAATTTTTTTAGTAATTTCTTGTCCTTGTGCCTTGGTAATTTCGATTCCCCTAGGATTTTTTGGGGGAATTGGAGGGGCTTCTAAAAAAGGTATTTTAGTAAAAGGTAGCAATTATCTTGAAGGATTAAATAGTGTTAAAGTGGTAGTATTTGACAAAACCGGAACTTTGACTAAGGGAACATTTAAAGTAAAAGAAATAGTTCCTCAACACCCATTTACAAAAGAAGAAATTTTAGAGCTTGCGGCAATAGGTGAAGGATTTTCTAATCACCCTATAGCTCTATCGATCTTAAAGGAGTATGGAAGAACTATAGATAAAAATCAAATTGTAGATTATCAAGAGGTAACTGGACAAGGGGTTAAGGTTCAAACTGAAGATAAAAATTTACTCATTGGCAATAAAAAACTTATGGAAATGGCAGGGATTTCATATGAAAATGTAGAAGAATTAGGGACCATAGTTCACATAGCAGTAAATGGTCAATATGCTGGATATATTTTAATAACAGATGAAATAAAAAAGGATGCTGCTAAAGGGATAAAAGGACTTAAAGATTTAGGAGTTAAGAAAATAATAATGCTCACTGGTGATAATCAACAAATAGGGAAAAAAGTTGCTGAAGAAGTGGGAATAAATGAGTATTATTGTGAACTTTTGCCCCACCACAAAGTTGAAATAGTGGAAAATATCTTAAAAACATTAGACAAAAATTCTAAGTTATTATTTGTAGGGGATGGAATAAACGATGCCCCTGTATTAGCAAGGGCTGATATAGGTGTAGCTATGGGTGGAGTAGGCTCTGATGCTGCCATTGAAGCAGCAGATATAGTTATTATGAATGATCAACTAAATCAAATACCATTAGCTATTAAAATAGCTAAAAGAACGAGAAATATAGTTTGGCAAAACATTGTATTTGCTTTAGGTGTAAAGGGGTTAGTTTTAATCTTAGGAGCTTTTGGCTTGGCTACCATTTGGGAAGCGGTATTTGCTGATGTGGGAGTAACAGTAATTGCAGTATTAAATGCAGTAAGGGTGCTAAAGGTAAAAGGGCTATAGCACCCTTGTTCTTTTTTACCAATTGTGCTATGGTGGATTTATATAGATGTTGGGAAAAAATCGCAAGGGTAAATAAAAATGTCAGGCATAGATCCGTAAATGTTTGGCACGAATTTTGCAAAAAATTAAAGTGAGGTGAAAAAAATGGACAAAAAGTATATCTTATCGTTAGATCAAGGGACAACAAGTTCAAGGGCAATAATTTTTGATCATGATGGAAACATTGTCGCAGCATCACAAAAAGAGTTTACTCAAATTTATCCTAAACCAGGTTGGGTAGAACATGACCCAATGGAAATTTGGGGAACTCAAAGTGGTGTAGCTAGAGAAGTTTTAGAAAAAGCTGGAATAAGTCCTTTTGAGATTGCAGCTATCGGTATTACAAACCAAAGGGAAACTACTGTAGTATGGGATAAAAATACTGGCAAGCCAGTATACAACGCAATTGTATGGCAATGTAGGAGAACTGCCAATATTTGTGATGACTTAAAATCTAAAGGGTTAGAAGAATATATTAGGGAAAATACCGGTCTTGTAGTAGATGCATATTTTTCAGGAACAAAGGTTAAGTGGATTTTAGATAATGTGGAAGGTGCTAGAGAAAAAGCAGAAAAAGGGGATTTGCTCTTTGGTAATATCGATACTTGGTTAATTTGGAATTTAACCAGGGGGAAAGTTCACGTAACTGACTATTCCAATGCTTCTAGAACCATGTTGTTTAATATCAAAGAATTAAAATGGGATGAAAAGATTCTTGCTGAACTAAATATACCTCTTTCTATGTTACCAGAAGTCAAACCTTCAAGCTGTGTTTATGGTCATACAGATGAAGCTACATTCGGCGGAGCCATGATTCCTATAGCTGGAGCTGCCGGTGATCAACAAGCTGCTTTATTTGGGCAAGCTTGTTTCCAGCCTGGAATGGCAAAAAACACTTACGGAACAGGTTGCTTCATGTTAATGAATACTGGTGAGAAAAGAGTTCCATCTAACAACGGGTTATTAACTACATTAGCTTGGGGAGTAGACGGTAAAGTAGAATATGCCTTAGAAGGTAGCATCTTTATAGCTGGAGCAGTAGTGCAATGGCTAAGAGATGAACTTAAAATTATTAGAGATGCCCAAGATACTGAGTATATGGCTACTAAAGTAAAAGACTCCAATGGAGTATACTTAGTCCCAGCCTTTGTTGGTATGGGTGCACCTTATTGGGATATGTACGCTAGGGGAACAATAGTTGGTTTAACAAGGGGAGCTAAAGCTGAGCACATCATCCGTGCAGCTTTAGAGTCAATTGCTTACCAAACTAGAGATGTTTTAGAAGCTATGCAAGAAGATTCTGGAATTGATTTGCATACTTTAAAAGTTGATGGAGGAGCAGTGGCAAATAACTTTTTAATGCAATTCCAAGCAGATATTCTAGGAGTTCAAGTTGATAGACCTCAAGTAACAGAAACTACAGCTCTCGGTGCCGCTTACTTAGCCGGTTTAGCAGTAGGTTTTTGGAAAAATAAAGATGAAATTGCTGCCAAATGGAGTGTTGATAGAATATTCCATCCACAAATGGAAGATGGGGAAAAAGAGAATTTATATAGTGGTTGGAAGAGAGCTGTTGAGAGAGCATTAAAATGGGAACAAGAATAAAATAATTTAAGCTTAGCTATTAACGGGTTATTTTAAATGTTGTATTGTAAATGACTTGGTATTCACTTATAATTAAATTAACTAAGTTATTTACAAAGGAAGGATATTATGAGCTCTATTATAATAGAAAGAATAGAAGAAAACCCAATAATAGCTGCAGTTCAAAATGTTGATGATTTAGAACTGGCAATTTCTTCACCTGTAACTACAATTTTTCTATTATGTGCTGATATATTTAATGTTAATTTACTTGTTGAAAAGATAAAGGATGCAGATAAAAGTGTTTTAATACATATAGATTTTTTAGAAGGTATAGGGAAAGATGCTAAAGCTATCGATTATATAATTCAAGTTATCAAACCCCATGGAATTATCAGTACTAGAAGTAGCCATATTAAGTTAGCTAAAGAACGGGGTATATTTACTATTCAGAGGTTCTTTCTAATAGATAATAAATCCTATGAAATGACGATAAAAAGTTTAAAATCTTTACAACCTGATATGATAGAAATTATGCCAGGTGTAATGCCAAATATAATTAACAGAATTTCTAATGAGATATCAACACCTATCATTGCTGGAGGATTGATAAAAACTAAACAAGATATTATGGATATATTAAAAGCTGGGGCAATAGGAGCTTCTACCGGTAACAAAGAATTATGGTATCTATAGTTCTGTTATGAGAAAATTGAAATTTGTGTATTTACTTTATTACTAAAAAATGTTATTATATAATTAATTAAATATTCAGGCTGAGATTAGGAGAGCCGCACATTACAAACCTACAAATAGTAGGTAAGTTTTGTGTGGCTTTTTTTCTTTATCAAATTTTAATTAGGGGAGATGAAAATATGTATGATGTTACAATTATTGGTGCTGGTATAGTAGGTACAGCTATTGCTAGGGAACTTTCTAGGTATGAGCTAAAAGTAGTTTTAGTGGAAAAAGAAAGTGATATAGCAAATGGAACAACTAAAGCGAATAGTGCTATTGTTCATGCCGGTTATGATGCGGTACCAGGTACCTTAAAAGCTAAAACCAATGTATTAGGAAATAGTATGTATCCTAAGCTTTGTCAAGAATTAGAAGTACCTTTTAAACAAATTGGTTCCTTTGTCGTCGCATTTAACGAAGAAGAGGTGAAAGTCTTAGAAAGACTTAAAAAACAAGGGGAAGAAAATGGAGTTCCTAATTTAGAAATTTTACCTAAAGAAAAGGTTTTGGAAATGGAACCAAACTTAAGTGACCAAATAATAGCTGCTTTATATGCCCCAACTGGAGGTATAGTTGGTCCATTCGAACTTGCTATAGCTTTAGCAGAAAATGCAGTGGAAAATGGAGTAGAAGTAATCTTAAATAGTCCTGTATCTAAGATAGATAAAACAGAAGAAGGTTATAAAATTCAAGCTGGAGAAAGGGTACTCAACACAAAATATGTGATTAACTGTGCTGGTCTTTATGCTGATAAAGTAAATAACTTAATCAATGAAGAATATTTTAAAATTCAGCCTAACAGAGGAGAATATAACCTCTTTGATAAAACAGTAGGAAACTATGTAAACAAAGTAATTTTTCAGACCCCAACACCGATAAGCAAAGGGGTAGTATGTTTACCGACGGTACATGGTAACTTTTTAATCGGACCAACTTCTGATTACGTAGAAAGTCCTCAAGAATTACAAACAACCGGTAAAGGTTTAGCAGAAGTCAGGGAAAAGGGATTAAAGGTTTTACCTAACTTCCCCTTCAATAAAGTAATTACCTCTTTTGCTGGCCTTAGGGCAAAAGTAGAGGGTGGAGACTTTATCATTGAAGAAGTTAAAGATAATAAAGGTTTTATCAATGTCGCTGGTATTGATTCACCGGGATTAACGGCAGCACCAGCTATTGCATTAGAAGTAGTACAGATATTAGAAAAAATTACTGGTGGATTAAAGGAAAAAGAGAATTTCATTAGGGAAAGAAAGGGAGTAGTTCATTTTATGGAACTATCTCCAGAAGAAAAGGCAGATTTAATTAAAAAAGATCCTAGATATGGTAGGGTAATTTGTCGTTGTGAAAGTATTACCGAAGGAGAAATTGTAAATGCCATTCACCGGCCAGTGGGTGGTAGGACCCTCGATGGAATTAAAAGAAGGGTAAGGGCAGGAATGGGAAGGTGTCAAGGAGGTTTTTGTGCACCAAGGGTAATGGAAATTCTAGCCCGAGAACTAAAGGTAGATATTACCAGCATAGTTAAAGATGGGAAAAATTCATACATCTTAACTGGTCCTACCAAATCCAGAAAAAAGGATAACTAAGAAGGGGGAAGAGAGATGCTAAAATACGATATTGTAGTAATCGGTGGCGGTCCTGCTGGTTTGGCTGCAGCTATTGAAGGAAAGAAAAACGGTGTAGATAATATTTTGGTTATCGAAAGGGATAGAGAATTAGGGGGAATCCTTCAACAGTGTATCCACAATGGGTTTGGGTTACATGTATTTAAAGAAGAACTGACTGGTCCTGAATATGCCGAAAGATTTATCAATGAACTTAAAGAACAAGGTATCCAGTATAAATTAGATACAATGGTCCTTGAAATTACCACAGATAAAAAAATTAGAGCTATTAATACTAAAGATGGATATATTGAAATAGAAGCAAAGGCAATAGTTTTAGCCATGGGTTGTAGGGAAAGAACTAGAGGGGCTATAAATATACCAGGTACAAGACCTGCTGGAGTATTTACTGCGGGAACTGCCCAAAGATTTGTTAATATGGAAGGATATATGGTAGGAAAAGAAGTTGTGATTTTAGGTTCTGGGGATATTGGTTTAATTATGGCTAGAAGGATGACTTTAGAAGGGGCAAAAGTCCATGCAGTAGTTGAGTTAATGCCATATTCTGGCGGGCTTACGAGAAATATAGTTCAATGTTTAGATGATTTTGGTATTCCTTTATATTTGAGTCACACCGTTATAGAAATAAAAGGAAAAGATAGGGTGGAAGAAGTAGTAATAGCCCAAGTTGATCAGGATAGAAAACCAATACCTGGAACAGAAAAAACTTATAAATGTGACACATTACTCCTTTCTGTTGGTTTAATTCCTGAAAATGAGCTTTCAATTAATGCAGGAATTCAGTTAGATCCAATAACTGGTGGGCCTGTAGTTAAGCAATCAATGGAAACAAGTATCGAGGGAATATTTGCCTGTGGAAATGTTGTTCACGTCCATGATTTAGTTGATTGGGTTACAGAAGAAAGTAGAAGAGCAGGTAAAAATGCAGCAAAATTCGTATTAGGTAAGCTAAAAACTTGTAATAAACCAATAAAGACTATTGGGGAGAATGGAATTAGATATATAGTTCCTCAAGTAGTGGAATTAGAGAATATAGAAGATAAGCTGACTTTGATGATGAGGGTAGATAATATTTATCATAATGCAAAACTAGTAGTAAAAGATGGAGATAGAATAATAAAAACTATTAAACGAAATCATTTAGCACCAGGAGAAATGGAAACAGTTAATTTATCCTTAAAAGAGTTGGAAAATTTCAGTGGAGAACAATTGAAAGTAACCCTTGAGTTTGGGGAGGTGAAGTAAATGGGTAAAAAGAACTTAACTTGTATTGCTTGTCCTTTAGGATGTTCTTTAGAAGTAGAAAGGATTATAAATGGTGTTACTAGTTATAATGTATCAGGGAATAAATGTCCTAGGGGAGTAGATTATGCTATAAAAGAAATGACAAATCCTACTAGGATGGTGACATCTACAGTGAAGATAAAGGATGGTTTATTACCTAGAATACCGGTGAGAACATCTAAACCAATTCCTAAAGAAATGATTTTTAAATGTATGGAAGTATTAAATGATGTGGAAGTTAATGGACCAGTTAAAGCTGGAGATGTTATTATTAAAAACATTTTTGACTTAGATGTAGATATTATAGCCAGTAGAAGTATGTAAAGAATGGGTGGGGGAATTATGAGAAACAGCAAAGTCACTTTTATAAATACCGATATCAAGTTTAAAGAATTTAATAAACAGATTTATGATCAATTATTTGGGAAAATGTCAGATGGAGTTTTGGTAATAAATTCTTCGGGGTTAGTGGAATACTTAAATCCTTCCTATCAAAAAATTTTTGGGGTTAGTGACTTTGCTATGAAGGGAAGGAGCATTTATAATACAATTAATGATGACATAGTTTTAACATCATTAAAAAATAAGAAGAATTTAAAAGGTTATGTATATCATCCGGAAAAAAACAGGAAATACCGGGTGATAACTAGTGTTTTCTTTGAAGAGACCTTATTTAAAGGAATATTAGCCATTTATCATGAAGAAGATAGTTTCGAAACTTTTTATAGAAAGAGCATTAAAGATAATAAATCGTTAAAGATTAATCCAGCTTTTGCATATATTATTGGAAATAGCAAAGAGATTAAAGAAGCAATAAGGATAGCAGAAAAAGCTGCAAAAACTAATGCTACAGTGTTGATAAGTGGTGAAACGGGAACTGGTAAAGGGGTTATAGCAGAAGCTATTCACAAAGCGAGTCAACAATGGGATAAGCCCTTTGTTAAAGTCAATTGTGCAGCTATTCCATATAATTTATTAGAATCAGAGCTGTTTGGTCACGAACAAGGATCCTTTACCGGTGCCATAAAAAAGAAAATAGGTAAATTTGAACAAGCAAATGGTGGAACAATTTTTTTAGATGAAATAGGGGATATGCCTATCGACATGCAAGTTAAGGTTTTGCGGGTGATTCAAGAAAAAGAATTTGAACGGGTAGGAGGAAATGAAAGTATAAAATGTGATGTTAGGATAATAGCTGCTACCCATCGAAACCTTAAAGAATTAATGGAACAAGGCCTTTTTAGGGAAGATTTATATTACAGATTAAATGTTATACCTATCTATGTGCCCTCCCTAAAGGAAAGGAAAGAAGATATAATAGATTTGACATATCACTATATGAATAAAATAGGTAAGGAAATAGGTGTTTTACCTAAAACTTTAGATAGAGAAGTAGAAATGGCTTTTGCTAGCTATGACTGGCCTGGAAATATCAGAGAGTTAAAGAACTTAATAGAACGGCTAATGTTAATAGTAGACCATTCTATTATTAGACTTTCTGATTTACCACCTGAGATATCCAAAACCTATGAATTAAATATTCCTAAGTTAGAACGAAAGTCTTTAATAAACTTTAATTTAGATGGAAATCTAGCTAGTATGGAAGAATACGAAAAAGAGATAATTAAATTAGCTTTAGATAAATATGGTAGCTTTAATGGGGCAGCAAAGGTTTTAGGATTAACCCATAAAACAGTGGCAGCAAAGGCTCGAAAATATAATTTGATAGATTAACCTGTTTTTCTGTAGAGGTGTTAATTTTTAACGCAAAATTAACACCTGTTTTTCTTATTATTCATTGACACTATAACTAAAATAAGATAGTATATGAGTAAAAGGGAATATAAGCATATAAGAAAATTGTATTGCCAGTAAGTTTAAATGGGAAATATATTAGTAAAACAAAGGTGTGGATTCTATTGAAAGAAAATAATTCAAAGGGATTAGGTTTTTTTGAAACTTATTTAACGGTTTGGGTTGCGTTGTGTATAGTGATAGGTGTATTCATAGGACAATATTTACCAATAATTCCCCAAATCTTAAGTAAGTTTGAGTATTATCAAGTTTCGATTCCAGTTGCAATACTGATTTGGTTTATGATTTATCCTATGATGTTAAAAGTTGATTTTGATAGTATAGTTAAAGCATTAAAAATGCCTAAAGGTTTAACTGTAACCTGTGTTACTAACTGGTTAATAAAACCATTTACTATGTATTTCTTTGCATATTTATTTTTGAGGATAATCTTTAGACCTTTAATACCAGAAGACTTAGCAATACAATACGTAGCAGGTGCAGTTTTACTAGGTGCGGCTCCTTGTACCGCTATGGTTTTTGTTTGGAGCCATTTAACTAAAGGGAACCCAGCATATACTTTAGTGCAAGTAGCTGTAAATGATTTAATTTTATTAGTTTTATTTGCACCAATTGTAATTTTATTATTGGGAGTAAGTAATATCGTGGTACCCTACGAAACCCTAGTACTCTCAGTGGTTTTATTTATTGTGATTCCTTTAGTTGCTGGATATCTGTCTAGGAAATATGTTATTAACAATAAGGGAGAAGAATATTTCAACAATGTGTTTTTAAGGAAATTTGATAATATAACTATTATAGGGTTACTGTTGACACTAATTTTATTGTTTTCTTTCCAAGGAGATGTAATAATTAATAACCCGCTACACATTTTGTTAATTGCAATTCCATTAATTATCCAAACATTTTTTATTTTTATAATAGCTTATGGATGGGCAAAGGCTTGGAAACTCCCCCATAATATTGCTTCACCTGCTGCCATGATTGGAGCAAGTAACTTTTTTGAATTAGCGGTAGCTGTAGCTATTTCCTTATTCGGTATTGAATCAGGAGCTGCTTTAGCTACAGTAGTAGGAGTTTTGGTGGAAGTACCTGTTATGCTTGCCCTTGTCAGAATCGCTAATAGAACACGGCATTGGTTTCCTAAAGAAGTTAATATAGTTGAATAAATATTAAAAGAGGTGTAAAAGGATGAAGAAAAAAGTCGCTTTTATTTGTGTGCACAATTCTTGTCGTTCCCAAATGGCAGAAGGATGGGCAAAGAAATTAGGTAGTGACATTATTGAAGCTTATTCTGCTGGTACTGAAAATTATCCTGAAGTTAAACCTTTAGCAGTTAAGGTTATGGAAGAAGCAGGAGTAGACATGGGTGATCATAAACCTAAACTTTTAAAGGATATACCTGCTAAAGTAGATATTGTTATAACTATGGGTTGTAATGTTGATTGTCCTTATCTTCCCTGTGAGCATAGAGAAGATTGGGGTTTGACAGATCCTTCTGGAGGACCAATTGAAGATTTTAGGGTAACTAGGGATTTAATTAAAGAAAAGGTTGAAAATTTAATAGAACGGATTAAAAAAGGTGAAATATAAAAGCAACTCTCTATAGGGTTGCGTCAGTTTGTAGACAAAGTCATTTTTTAAAGGCTGTGGTAATTAAACATTTTAACAAAGTTTTACGTCGAGATTTAAGGCTTCTATCTAAAAGGAAGAAGGGTACCGCTCTAATTCGCCGTCCATGGCTCAATAGAGCTTTCGGAACGTCCTGTTCCTCACCCCTTCTTCCTTTTATCTAATCAGCTCTTAAATCTATCTCCTCAACTTAATCGTATCTTTGTTTAATTACCACAGCTGGTGATGACTTTGTCTATAGTTTGTCTTCAGTCTGAAGCAACTCTCTATAGGGTTGCTTTTTTTATGTAAAAGCAGGTAATTTTAAATTTA
>NZ_FOIF01000034.1 GCF_900111575.1 Anaerobranca gottschalkii DSM 13577
AATGGACTCAGCCACTTAAAATCTGGAAAGGATGTATCTCTCAATTTATGATTTATTTCGAAGATAGAATTGACCCAGAATTAAGTGTTTAGTGCTGGGCTTCGCCCAGGAGTTTATCGCTTAAATTCTCCCAAGGATAGATATAATAAAGATAGAGGGTATATCCTCTATCCTCGGCAGAACCTTACTAAGCGCTCAGGTTACTCTCCAGTATTGCCTTACCCTCTTAGTAAGTAAGAGCCATGAATATTATACCCAAGTAAAGGGAAAATATTTTAAGTAAGCTTTAATTCTCCTAGTTGATCAAGTAAATAAAAAATCCAATTACACTAAATTATTTATACTCCCGGGAAAGAAAAACTATTTCAATCTGCTGAAAAAGTATATCTTCATCGTTACTGTAAAAACCTAGTATCTTCACACACTCTCATATACACTCTGGTGCTAGGTTTCTTGTATCTTGAATCTAAAATTTTTAGAACAGGATGTAATATTAATGATTTTTTTCAACAACCTTAAGTAAATTATTTTTTTATTTATTATATTCCAACGCTTGCCATTCTTAGCAGTAGTCTTTTTTGCGAATTATACTCACCTCTTTGATTATTTTTTGGGTTACCATCCTACTTATAAGAGATTGAAACAAGAAATACAGAAAGTTTTTGGTTTTTTAAAAGCCCTTTACCAGCCTACCTATAAGGGTTAAAATGATAGAGAGGGAATAGACCTCTCTTTTTTAATATGATTTTTTGGGAAGTACATATTTTTATACAAGAATCGACATAGAAGAAAAGGTTTCTAAATTGGACATCACTCCAATGAAGAAACCTTTTTTTATTTGCAGGATTTAACCTTTACTTATCGAATTATTATTTGAAAGAAAATCTTAAAAAGAGGAAAATGCTATGGAAAGATTATCGGGAATAGTAGAAAGAATAACATATATTAATAACATATATTAATGAAGAAACTGGATACGGTGTTGTTAAAATAATCACCACATTGGTATGATCCAACAGAGAGTAAATATATTGAATTAACCGTCGTCGATCACCAATAGCACAAAAATCCCTGGAGGTCGACGACAAAGAAAAAAAGACGAAAAATCCTTTAATACCAGGTGTTTTGGGATTTATATACCCGGTTTCAGTTTGTATAATGTTGGAAAATTGATTATTGACAAAAATCTAAAAATGCAGTAAAATAAAGACGTCTAATGGGTTACCAGCCTACCTATAAGGGATTGAAACTTGGAAAGATAGCTCAGAAAATAAAATTATAGTTGAGTTACCAGCCTACCTATAAGGGATTGAAACTTGTAATAATCATAATACAGTTCCAAGATGTCCAAGTTACCAGCCTACCTATAAGGGTTAAAATGATAGAGAGGAAAAATACCTCTCTTTTTTTAATATGATTTTTTGGGAAATACATATTTTTATACAAGAATCGACATAGAAGAAAAGGTTTCTAAATTGGACATCACTCCAAAATAGAAACCTTTTTTTATTTGCAGGATTTAACTCTTATTTATCGAATTATTATTTTGAAAGAAAATCTTAAAAAGAGGAAAATGTTATGGAAAGATTATCGGGAATAGTAGAAAGAATTACATATATTAATGAAGAAATTGGATATGGTGTTATTAAAATAAGATCTAAGGGCTATAAAGAACTCATTACTCTTGTAGGCAATTTAGCATCAGTTTGTGTTGGAACAGTTCTAGAAGTCAAAGGTAACTGGTGCTATAATCCAAAGTTCGGAAAACAATTTGAAGTAAGAGAGTGGACGGAAAAACTTCCAGCTACAATTTACGGTATAGAAAAATATCTAGGTAGTGGACTGATAAAAGGGATTGGCCCTATTTATGCAAAAAAGATAGTAAATCATTTTAAAGAAGAAACATTAAAAATAATAGAAGAAACACCTGATTTATTAATTGAAGTTCCAGGGATAGGAAGAAAAAGGGTAGAAATAATTAAAAAGGCATGGACTGAACAAAAAGAGATAAAAAATCTAATGATGTTTTTACAATCTTGTGGCATTTCATCTTCATATGGCAGTAGAATATATAAAGTTTATGGTAATGAAAGTATAAATGTAATAAAAGAAAATCCATATAAATTAGCTGATGATGTTTATGGGATAGGATTTAAAACAGCAGATATAATAGCAGAAAAACTTGGAATAGATAAAGAATCATATGTTAGATGTCGCAGTGGCATTTTTTATATTCAAAATTATTTATCGGGAGAAGGCCACTGCTATGCTAGTTTTGAACAATTGCTTAAAAAAGCAGTGGAGCTGTTAGAAATAGAAGAACCTAAAATAGTTATGACATTAAGCCATCTTATTCATATAAATGAAATTATCAAAGAAGATGAAATTTACTATTTACCACCATTTTATTTTAGTGAAAGAGGGACTGCGAAAAGAATCCATGAAATAATGAAAGGAAAACCACTGAAAAAAGTACAAATTAAAGAATTTAGAAACGAAGAAATCACCTACGATGAAATCCAAAAACAAGCAATTGAAATGGCCATGAAAAATAAATTTATGGTAATTACAGGAGGGCCAGGGACTGGTAAAACAACTACCATCAAAGGAATAATAAAACTATATCAAGAAGCAGGGATGAAAATACTGTTAACAGCACCAACAGGAAGAGCAGCTAAGAGAATGAATGAAGCAACTGGAATGGAAGCAAAAACCATCCATAGACTATTAGAATATAAACCACCGGATGGATATAAGAAAAATGAAGTAAACCAACTAGAAGGAGATGTTCTAATAATAGATGAAGCCTCAATGATAGACATTATATTAATGTATAATTTATTAAAAGCTGTACCAGATCACATGATAGTTATAATAGTCGGTGATGTTGATCAATTACCATCTGTAGGGCCAGGAAATGTGTTATTGGATATTATAAATTCAGGGGTAGTGCCGGTAGTGAAGTTGGAAAAAATTTTTAGACAAGCAATGGGAAGTAAAATAATAACAAATGCCCATAGAATAAATAAAGGCCTGTATCCAGACCTCAAGGGTGGTAAAACATCGAACTTTTTCTTTATAGAAGCAAAAGAAGATACAGTTGATGTGATTATAAAGTTATGTTCTAAAAGATTACCAGCATTTTATAAAGTAGATCCTATAAAAGACATCCAAGTACTAACACCAATGCAGAAAACAGAAACCGGTGTTTTAAATTTAAACATACTACTTCAAGAAGCATTAAATAAAACCCCGATATTTATTAAAAAAGGTGCAGTTGAGTATAGATTAAATGATAAAGTGATGCAAATTAGAAATAACTATGACAAAGAAGTATTTAACGGAGACATAGGTTACATTTCCTATATAGATAAAGAAGAAAACAAGCTAAAAGTTAATTTTGATGGTAGGGAAGTAGAGTATGAGTTTATGGAACTAGATGATATAGTGCTAGCATATGCCACCACCATACACAAGGCCCAAGGTTCGGAATACAAAATAGTAGTTATGCCAATAACATTTAGCCACCAAGTAATGCTTCAGCGGAATTTAATATATACAGGAATAACCAGGGCGAAAAGGGTGGTAATTTTAGTTGGTGAAGTAGGGATTATAAAAGAAGCTGTGAATAATAATGATGTGAAAGAGAGAAATACAAAGTTAGCAGGAGGTTTGGAGTGCTATACACTAACTGGACACGGATAAAAGTTTTTTCTCTTCCTTTCTTAGAATACCTTCTTTTTCCTAAAGATTTTACATTTTTATTAGAATTTTATTTTGTAGTTTCTTCTTATATTAGATATATTGACCATTTAATAGCTTTAAGAAGCCAATGTTTATATAATTGTGCCTTAAAACTATATTTTGGCAACTAATTCCTTACCTTTACTATGGTACTTTTCATATTCTATAGGGGATATATAATCTAAGCTACTATGACTACAGTTATACCAGGTTTCTATATAATTAATTATGGTTATTTTAGCTTCTTCTCGGGTTTTAAATCGCCTTCTATGAATTAAATCTTTCTTTAATGTTGCAAGGAATGATTCTAAATAAAGCCATCCTTCACCGGTGGGAATATAGGTTATATCTCCAACCCATTTTCATTTTTAGTTTTTTCCAGGTTAAAAATGCTACTGGGATGGCGATAGCAACAGAAGAGTATGGAGCAACATACTTTAAAGAAGAAAACTAGAACAAGAAAGAACATATATAGACGAAGTTCTATAAAGAGAAACTCTCATCTACTTTACTAAAAAATAGGTTGAATTTAACCTAAAAAAAGGGGTATAATGTAAATAGAAGGGAGTGAGAGGAAATGAAAATAGATATTAACAATTTAGTGTCAATCTCAGAAGCGAATCAAAACTTTTCTAAAGTGGCCAGGATGGTTGATGAGAGAGGAGCGGCAATTATTTTGAAAAACAATGCACCTCGCTATGTGTTAATAGAGTATAGTCAATTAACTAAGGTTGAAACTGCCAAAGATGAAGAAGTTCATGAAGTGGCTAGGAAAATTCTGTCGAAACATATGAAAGCCTTCGAGGAACTGGCAAAATGAGAAGACTTACAAAAAGTCAAGTAATCCATATGCACAGTTTTCTTATTAGAGAAACCGGTGGAAGCGATGGTCTTAGAGATGAAGGTTGATTAGAGTCAGCATTAAATGCACCATTTTTGACTTTTGCCGGGGAAGAGCTGTATAAAACAGTTCAAATGAAAGCTGCTAAACTGGGGTACTACCTTATTAGGAATCATCCTTTTGTCGATGGCAATAAACGGATAGGCCTATTGGCAATGATTACATTTCTTGAGCTGAATGGAATTGAGGTTATTGCTACTGACGATGAATTGATTCAGTTGGGGTTGGGTTTGACTGAAGGGTCTATAACTGATACTGATCTTTTGAACTGAATCCTCGACCATAGCTAAAAGAGTATCATCAAAAAACTCTTCATGGAGCTAAGAGTAAAATATAAAAATTAGGAAAAGCATCTGATACCCGGGTGCTTTTTTTCATACCCAAAGGAGTTGAAAATTTGGCGGAAATCTGTCGGTTAAATGAAAAGAAGCTTTCCAGTGTAATAGGATTTATGGGCATATTTAAAGCAGATCCAATGCACTGGTTCCCGAAACACGGGGAAAGTATGGATACCTTCAGAAGCCAAGTGAGAAAAAGGCTAGAAAAAACCAAACCAACCTTTAACTTTGGAGATATAGTGAAAATAAAAGATGGAGCTGAAACATATTATCCCAAAGGGCCGTTAATTCCAAGCTGGGTAAAGGATACCTATCATTTAATAACCCAAACCCAATCTAGAGGAAAACCTGTTTTAAGAGGTGGAAAAGAAGCTGTTCTTTTAGGAAAGAAAATCCACAAAAGGACTTTTCAAGAATCCCCAGGAATTATGACATGGGTAGATAAAGATATTTTAGAACCTATAAAAAAGGAAGAACAGCTATACTTTGTCCAAGTCGGTGCCTTTAGGGAAAAAGAAAATGCCAAAGCTATGGTAGAAAAACTTAAAAAAGTAGGCTTTGAAGCTATTATTAAAAAATAGGGGGAAGGCTTATGACAGAGGAAGAATTTCAAAGGGAGAAAAATTACAGGGTATCAATGGCCATAGCTAAGGAGATGTTGGAAAAGGGTATTATTAATATAGAAGACTATGAAAAAATAAAGGAGATATTTATAGAAAAATATAACCCCTTACTAGGCAGATTATAACTTGAATTGTATCGAAAAGAGAGTTAATATGGGTGCTGAAAGGAGGAGTTTACATGTTCACTATCAAAAAAATAGAAAGGAAAATCCCTGAAAAAACAATCCAAAAGAAAAGGGTAGCTGCCTATGCCAGGGTATCAAGTGGAAAAGAGGAAATGCTCCACTCCCTTTCAGCCCAAATTAGCTATTACAGTAGTTTTATCCAAAGCCATAGTAACTGGGAATACGTAGGAGTATATGCCGATGAAGGGATAACTGGAACAAATAGCAACAGACCAGAATTTCAAAGGCTATTAACAGATGCAAGGAAAGGCAAAATCGACCTTATAATCACCAAATCAGTATCTAGATTTATGCGAAACACAGTAGAACTTTTAGAAATAGTTAGGGAACTAAAAAGCTTAAATGTAGATGTATACTTTGAAAAAGAAAATATCCATACAATGAGCGGGGATGGTGAGCTAATGCTAACTATCCTCGCTTCTTTTGCTCAAGAAGAAAGTAGGTCAGTAAGTGAAAACTGTAAATGGCGGATAAGGAAAAACTTTTCTGAAGGGAAACTAAACGGTGGCCAAATCTTAGGTTATGACTTAATAGGTGATAAGTTAGAAATAAATCAAAATGAAGCAAAGATAGTCCAAAGGATCTTCCAAGACTTTTTAGCAGGGATGGGTAAAGAAAAAATAGCCCAAAGGTTAAACGAAGAAGGAATAAAGACTAAACGGGGTAATAAATGGAGTCCAAACAGCATAGCCGGCATTTTAAGAAATGAAAAATACACCGGTCAGTTAAAACTACAAAAAACATATGTTTCAGATAACCTAACCAAAAAGAAAAAGAAAAACAGAGGCCAACTTCCTACATACATAGTTTCAGAAAACCATCCCAAAATAATCGACAAAGAAACCTTCGACAAAGTACAAAAGGAGTTAGAAAAAAGGGCAAAAAGATATCAGCCCAAACAAAAACCATCAAAATACCCCTTAACAGGCCTTATCCAATGTGGACTATGTGGCAAAAACTATCGGAGGAAAATAAATAACATAGGAACAAAATACCAAAGGGTTATCTGGATTTGTTCCACATACAACTCTAAAGGTAAGAAAGAATGTCCAGCAAAACAAGTACCGGAAGATATACTATTAGAAGAAAACCTAAAGGACATAGAAAAAATTATAGTTAAAGGTGACAACACTTTATTATTTATATATAAAAACGGTGAAAGGAGGCTAAAAGATGTCAGCAAAAGCAGTTAAAATAATCCCAGCTACAATAACTAAAATACAAAGAGAACTACCCCAAAAGGAGAAAAAAAGGGTAGTAGCCTATGCTAGGGTTTCCACCGACTCAGAAGAACAACTATCCAGCTATGAAGCCCAAGTAGAATACTATACAAAACACATCCAATCTAACCCCAACTGGGAGTTTGCAGGGATTTATACCGATGAAGGGATATCGGCAACTAATACTAAAAAAAGGGATGGATTTAACAAAATGATAGAAGATGCCCTTGATGGTAAAATAGATATGATAATCACCAAATCAGTGTCAAGGTTTGCTAGAAATACAGTGGATACCCTAACGACAGTAAGAAAACTCAAGGAAAAAGGTGTAGAAGTATACTTTGAGAAAGAAAACATCTACACCTTAGACACCAAAGGAGAGCTATTGATAACTATAATGTCTAGCCTTGCCCAAGAAGAAAGCCGGTCGATATCGGAAAACGTAACCTGGGGAACTAGAAAACAATTTGCAGACGGTAAAGTAAGGGTTCCATATAGGAGATTTTTAGGCTATGAAAAGGGAGAAGATGGTCGCCCTAAAATAGTAGAAGAGGAAGCAAAGATAGTGAGGTTAATTTACAAACTCTTTTTAGAAGGCAGGACAATTAGGGGAATAGTAAAGTATTTAGAAAAGGCTAACATTCCTTCACCGGGTGGTAAGAAAAAGTGGCAAGATACTACAGTAAAAAGTATCCTAAAAAACGAAAAATACAAAGGAGATGCCCTTCTACAAAAGACCTTTACAGTGGATTTTCTCACCAAAAAGAAAAAGGTAAACGAAGGGGAAGTTCCAATGTACTATGTAGAAAACAGCCACCCTCCTATAATAGAGCCTAGGATATTTGATTTAGCACAGCAAGAGTTCAAAAAAAGGGAAGGGTTAAAAAGATACAAAGCAGCATCCATTTTTTCCGGTAAAATAATCTGTGGTCAATGTAAAGCTTTTTTTGGCCCTAAAGTATGGCACTCTAATAATAAATACCGGAGGATTATTTGGCAGTGTAACCACAAATATGAAAACAACTGTACCACCACCCACCTATATGAAGAAGAGATTAAAGAAATCTTTATTGAGGTATTTAACAACTTAATAGAAAAGAAAGAAGAAGTGGTAAAAGATTACCAAAGGATAATTGAAACCTTAACAGATACAGATAAACTTGGTTTAGAGAAGAAAAGACTAGAGGAAGAATTAGAAAGACTAACGGAAAAAATTAGGGATATGGTAGAAACAAATGCTAAGAAAGCATTGGATCAAAGAAAGTACCAACAAAAATATACCCAGTTAGTTGAAGAATATAAAAAGGTTAAAGGGAAATTAGAAGAAATAGAAGAAAAAATATTTGAGAATAAAATAAAGGTAGATAGGCTTAAGGAATTTATCGGGATATTAAAGGATAGGGAAAAACTGCTGACTTCCTTTGATGAAGAATTATGGCTAAGTACAGTGGATTTAATTGAAGTAAGCGATGGAGTTAGGGTGATATTTAAAAATGGTGTGGTAGTAGAAAATAATCAATTTTAAATAAAAAATTCAGAAAAATTATTGACAATTTTAAAAAGTTGTTATATTATTTTTTTATGAAAAATTACTAAATTTACCTAAAATGTAATAAGACTAATAATAAGGTAATTAAAGGGTGGTGCTTAAAAAATTGTTATTAAAAAAATGGCCATGTGTTATGCAGCATGATGCATCAGACTGTGCTGCGGCAGTGGTTTCAACAATATTATTATCATATAAACAAGAGACCACACTTATGAAAATTAGGGAAATAATAGGTACCGATGCATATGGTACAACAGTAAAAGGAATAGTAGAAGGGTTAGAAAAACTTAAATTTAATGTAAAAGCTGTCAGAACAACAACGGAAGAAATAACAAAAGAATTGACCTATCCAGCAATAGCACAAGTTATTACTAAAGAGGGGTTAAATCATTTTATTGTAATCCATAAAGTAACTAGAAAAGATAAAATAATTGTAGCTGATCCTGCACAAGGAATAAAAACTTTTACAAGAGAAGAATTTGATAAAATATTTACAGGAATAATGATATTTGCAATACCGACAAGTGAATTTGAAACAATTAAACTAAAAAATAAAGGAATGTTCAATTTATTTGTATCCTTGATACTACCCCAAAAGAGCCTTTTAATAACTATCATACTAGCATCGATATTATTAACAATCTTTGGAATCATATCTAGTTTTTTCTCAAAAATCATTATGGATGAAATAATACCCTATGGACTCAAAAGAAGCTTATATATGTTTTTGATAATATTTGGTATAGTATCATTGATACAGAATTTAATATCATCTTTCAGACAACATATTTTATTGTATTTATCGAGGAAAATTGATATACCTGTACTTTTAGGATACTACAATCACATAATTCACTTACCTTACAGTTTTTTCGGTACAAGAAAAACAGGAGATATAATAACAAGATTTCAAGATGCAATGACAATAAAAAATATTTTTACATCAGTAGCCATATCATTAGTACTAGATGTTACTTTAGCAGTAATAAGTAGTATAATATTGTGGTACTTAAATTCAAGGCTTTTTATAATTTTAGCAATAATGTTACTGATAAATGTAATATTAATTTACATATTTAAAAAACCTTATCGGAAAATAAATTATGAACAAATGGAAGCAGGAGCGACACTTAACTCCCAATTAATAGAGTCAATAAAAAACATAGATACCGTAAAATCACAAAATGACGAGAAAGAACAAATGGACAAGCTTGAAAAAAGATTTGTCACCCTTTTGCAGATAAGGCATAAAGAAGGGGTCTTACAAAACGTACAAGGATTTATCTCTACTTTTATAAACTCTTTAGGAAATATATTTTTACTAGGAATTGGAGCTTTGTACATAATTGATGGTAAAATGACAATAGGAGATTTGTTGGTATTTCAAACACTAAGCCAATTTTTTATAGAACCAGTACAAAATCTAGTAGGGTTACAAATAACATTTCAAGAAGCTCAAGTTGCGATGAATAGGTTAAGTGAACTAATGGGCTTAGAAAGGGAAGATTCCGAAACAGATGATAAAATAAAGGATGTAGATCTAAATGGAGATATAGAATTTAGAAATGTAACCTTTGCTTATGGCTCAAGACCTCCAGTAATAAAAGACTTTAGCTTATCCATACCCCAAGGCAAAAAAATAGCTATAGTAGGTGAAAGTGGAGCAGGAAAAAGTACCTTAGCAAAACTATTATTAAAATTTATCACCCCAAAAGAAGGAGAAATAACTATAGCAGGCTATTCATTATCAGATATTGACCACAACTTTTTAAGGCAAAAAATAGCTTATATTCCACAAAACATACAACTTTTTACAGGAACCATTATAGAAAATCTAAAAGTAGGTAATCCAAATGCAACATTAGAAGAAATAATGGAAGCATGTAAAAAAGCAGGAGCATCTGACTTTATTGAAAAATTACCAAACAGATATAATTCATACATAGAAGAAGAAGGAGGAAACTTATCAGGAGGAGAAAAACAAAGATTAGCAATAGCTAGAGCGTTACTTTCAGATAGCCAAATCCTAATTTTTGATGAAGCAACTTCAAACTTAGACTCCTTTAGTGAAAAACAAGTACAAAATTTTATCTTTAAAAAAATTAAAGATAAAACAACTATTATAATAGCCCATAGATTATCTACAATAATAAACTGTGATTTAATCTGCCTTATAGAAAAAGGTAAAATAGTAGAACAAGGAACTCACGAAGAGTTAATGGAGTTAAACGGTAAATATGCAAGTTTAGCAAAAGCACAAATAATTACAAAAACACCTTCTAAAGAAAAACAAAAAGAAAACACACAGCTAGAGGAGGTCACCTATGAGTAAATTAGAAATAAAAGAAAATAAAAAGCTGGTCTTAAAAAATGTGCTTATTAAAGAACTAAAAGGAATAAACATGGAGGATTTAAATAATGAAATAAATAAATTTTTAAACACCTTAAAAGTATTAAAAGTTCAAACCTTTGGACCTCTAATAACAAAAAGCTATGGTACTAATATCCATGAAGATGGAACTATATCAACTAATTATGATTTAATGATTCAAGCTCATAACTATTTGCAATACAAAAAACAATTTAAAGTAGAAAAACAATTAGAATGTAGTCATTGTATCTATCTAAGGTTTTCAGATAAACCCCAGTACTTACAATATGCTTATTCAAAATTAGATATATATTTTTATGAAAATGATATAGAAAGTAATGGAGTTACCTATAATGTATTTGTATCAGAAACAGAAGATAATATAGTGGTAGATATCTTCAAACCAGTGGTAATAGTATGAGACTGTATAAAAAAGAAGAGTTAAGGACCTCAAGGATCTTTTTTGATAAACAGCCCCCTAAATTCTTAAAAATCTTTATAATATTTATATCTTTTATACTAATAACAGCCATTTATTCATCAACTAAAATAAATAAACCTTACATAGTAAAGGCCCAAGGTGTTGTAACAACAACAGATAACCAATATATATCAGCAAAAACAAGTGGAGTAATACAAACCATAAATAAAACCTCGGGGGAAAAGGTAAAAAGAGGGGAAGTTCTCTTTACAATAACAACTGGACTAGAAGGAATCCAAAAAGAAGCTATTTTAGAACAAATTGATAATCTTAAAAAACAACTAGAAGTATTGGATAGATATAAAAAGTCTTTAGTAGAAAAAAAGAACTTATTGAAAAAAGAAGGAATAGAACTAGAATATTATGGAAAAGTTCAATACTATTTGGATAGTATCAGTAAAGAAAAAGCAGAAAAAGAAAGACTAAACAAAGAATTAGAAGAAAAAAGAAGAGAATATGAAAAATTAAGTAAAGGAAAAGAAGAATTGAAAGAAAAGTTAGATAACTTTACAAGTAAAGAAAATCTAAATGAGGAAAAATTAGAAATAGAAAGCAATTTGGAAACAAAGAAAACACAGTTAGAAGCAAAGCGAGAAGAAATTCAGCAAATACAAATACAATTAGATAATTTAAACAACTACTCCCAATCAAAACAAATTTATTATCAGTTAATAAGTGAACTTGGACAAGTCCAAAATACAATAGAAGGGAAATTGATAGAACTAAAGGGTAATTTAGAACTGGCAAAAGGACAAGATAAAATATTTGAGATTAAAGCAAATGATGATGGAATTGTTCACTATTTAATACCAATAAAGAAAGGAATGTCAATACAACAAAATCAGATGATTGCAGAAATCTCATCAAGCGACCGAGAAAATCTTATAGTAGAAGCATATATAAATGCTCAAGATAGAACCAAGATTAATATAGGAAACCAGGTAGATATAGCTGTTAGTGGTGTAAATATTTATAAATATGGCACATTAAAAGGCAAATTGGTACATATAGATATAGGGACAATAACTCAAGAAACCAGTGGAGGTAATTTAATATTATATAGATCTTTAATAGCAATAGATGATAATAAACTTACAAGTAGAGATAACAGTACAGTTGAAATACTAAAATCTATGCCAGTAGAGGCAAGGATAGTGTATGAAAAGGAAACTTATTTTCAATGGATAATGAAGTTACTTAACTTCAGGAACTGAATTGTGTTATTAAGGTAGCGCGCACCTTAATATATAAAAAAATATTAGGAGGTATGTTTAATGAGTACATTAGTATTACCAAACAACTACGTTGAACTTGAGCAAGAAGAGATGATGTATTTGGAGGGGGGAGATCGGTTCAAAAGTGCAGTTGAAGGTACTATAGTAGGGGCAGGCATTATTTCACTTGGTGTAGGAGGAGCGAAGGCTTTGGGCGGTACAACTATAATGTCTATGTCAGTAACTGCAGCTGCAGCTTGTGGTCCAGTAGGCTGGGCAATTATTGGCATAGTAGTTGTTTCAGGTGCAGTAGGAGGTTATGCAATAGGTAGAGGAATATCTGGAAATTGGTAATATAAAATCTTATTAGATAAAGGAATATAACTGAGAAATTATATAAAAATGCTCTCAGTTATATTCCTAAATTTTGAAAAGATATAATTTGGGACAAATAACGAGTAATAATTGTGTTCAGATTTATAATTGGAATTTATTAGAGAATATAAACTATAAGTAATTTTATTGTTTAATACGTTTGTTGGTAAAAAACAAAATTATTTGATATTTTAGAGGTGTTAATATTGAAGGACAAAAGATATTTAAAAATAATAACATATTTTCAGTCAATTACTATACTTTTAGTTTCAATAGCATGTATAGTTGCATTAGTTTGGAGTTTTAAAAATTACAACATATATGCTTCTTTTTTAAGTATAATTACCCTCAATATATGTATTTATTTGGGGCATTTTATAATGCCTAAATCGATTATGTTTTCGAAGGGTATATACAAATTTAATGATAGTGAAATATTAAGTATTATAAATGCAAATTTAAGAGAGTCTAAAGTAAAATATAATAATTTATATATTTATATTAATAAATTGGATTATTACAATGCTAGGATATTCAAGAACAAGGATATATATATATTTATAAGTGAGGATTTATTAGAGAAGTTATCAAAAAAAGATGTTATGGCTATATTGTATCATGAAATATATCATGTTATAAATAAAGATTTAATTAAAGGTTCTTTCTTAGTTAGTACATACCTATTTTTATTGAGTTTTTTTCTGTATATAATCAACATATTAGAATCAAATTTATATTATATTCTTTTTGTTATTATATCAATAGTTTGTGTTGTGTTTATATTTACTTTTTATAAAAGACAAGAAATTAATGCTGATATTTATGGTGCAAAAAAAATGGGTGATTACAATGTTTATATAAATATGTTAGAGAAAATTCATCCGTATAGTAGAAAAGTAATATCAACCCATCCATCTTTAGAAAAAAGAAAAGAAAAAATAATAAAATATTTTAAAGAAAATGAGATTAAATGATCTTGGATCTATGTCATTACATTCGACAAATTTCAAGTTTTTACTATTCCCTTTACAATCTAATTTGGTAAAATCCCCATATAATCCTACACCAAATAAAAAGACCTCTTTCAAATCCTGTCAGTCCTAGGTAGGCTGGTAACACAAAGAGAGAAAATTGTAGGTGAATTTGGCAACCGTTTCAGTCCCTTATAAAAACTTAATAAGCAAACAAAAAAAGCCCTTGAAATCAAGGGTTTTAAGGTTGTATTAAATAAAGGGAAAAATCAGGAAAATTATTACTTTTGTGGAATATTATTATTTGTAAACAACTACGTTGAACTTGAGCAAGAAGAGATGATGTATTTGGAGGGGGGATTTAATTTTCGTAATGGGTGGTGGAACTCAGTTACTACTGTTTCTGTTATTTTAGATGTATCAATAGCATTATGTAGTCTAGGTAAATCAATAAAAACTGGTGCTGCTTTACGTAATCTTCTTCAAAGTAATGCCGGTCAAGTTTTAACAAGAAAACTCAGGAGTGAAATTATTAGGTTATTTGGTTCAACGGCTGGAAGAGTGTTTACTGCTGCTATAAGTGTTTTAGGAAGTATAACAGGGTATTCAATAGGAAACATGATAGCTTTGGCTATTGATAGGGTTGATCAAAATCCGAATAATGGATATCTTTTTGGGTAGGTGATAGCTTGAAAAAGATAATAGAAAAAGATGAAGCGATTCGTCAGATAGAAAAAGCGTATAAACCTAGTTTATTTGATCCAATTATGGCTACAATAGTTTGTTCAGCACCCTATGGACATTTACTACTTGATATTATGGAAAATTCAGAAAGAACACTAACATCTGCTCTTATTTCAGGACCGTTATTAGTTGTAGTGGGGTTTTTCTGGACTTCCTATTATTATAAATTAGTAGAATATAAAAATGAGATTAGATATTATTTAGAAAATCCTAGTGAATTTAAGTGGTAAATATTTTAATTACAGTACTTTGTCAATAGTTAGGTAGCAGGTAGTAATGGTCAAATACTTGCTACCTTATTTGTACTGTTTACTGTATTGGCAAAGGATTATGGAATGTTTTATAAAATGCTTTTCCAGTAATAAACGGTTGATATTTTAATTTGTAGCATAAATTTGAATCATAAGATTGAACTTCTAGCCTATTTCAAAGAAGAGCTGTGTAAAGTAATGCAGTTGGATCTATATCAATAAATTAGACAAAATTTTACTTTTTACTAAAATTACACCATCCTTAAGTAACACCTTCAAATCCTGTTAGTCCGAAACTAATAAGCAAACAATTTAACACATAACCAAAAAAGCCCTTGAAATCAAGGGTTTTGAGGTTGTATAAAAACTCTCCCCGTAAGAAGAAACTCTTATGGGGAGAAATTTTTTAATGCAATTTATTTTAGTTCTTGTAGTTTTGCAATTCTGTCATCAGGATCAGGATGAGAAGAAGCTAAATTGGCCCATAAACCTTTAGCACTTAAATTGTATCTACTCACTTTAACACTTAATGAAAAGGGGGTTCTCAAATCCTGTCAGTCCGAAATCAATAAGCAAACAATTTAACACATAACAAAAAAAGCCCTTGAAATCAAGGGTTTTGAGGTTGTATTATATAAGAAAAAAGAAGGAAAATTATTACTTTTGTAGAATATATTATTACCAAACAACTACGTTGAACTTGAGCAAGAAGAGATGATGTATTTGGAGGCGGGGGGTACTTTTTCAGTACATTTTTCAAATGATTTTTTAACAGGTTTAGCTGCAGCATTAGGTGGATCTATAACAGCAGCTGCTATAACTAAATATTTGGTATTAAACGGAGGGAAAGTTGCATTAGCTTTTGCAGCTGCTTCAGCAGGAACAGGGTCATGGCTGTCAGTAATTGGTTGGGCAGCTTTTTCTGGCGCAAGCGTTTATATTGGTGGTTACATTGCTCAGAGGATAACAGGAGCATTGCTTAGAGGAAATGGTATAACTGTTCCAATAATTAGTGGGAGGCTTATTCCAGACTACACTTTAATAATTTAAAATAGTTGTATTATAGTTTAATAGTTAATTAACCAGTTAAATACCACTCTCTAAAACTTAATTGACTTTACAGTATCAAGGGTGGTATTTAACTATACAATAATATTACTAAAACTTAGTTATAATTTAAATATTAAGGAGGCTATTTGATTTTATGAATATAAAGGAATTAACTCCTATTGGAGCAATTATTATAGCAATAGCTTATGTGATATTTTTTAGACTGGCTAATAAGTTTATTTTACCTGAGGTAAAAATACCAATTTTATTAGATAGGTTTATTACTTTTGTACCAATAACCATTTTTCTAGTATATTGGGCTATTCAATATTTTAAAAAATAATTTTTTCGATCTAAAAATAATTTTTATTTTTAATTTTGATACAACTAATATATAAAAAATAACTTTTTGAACGAAAAAGGGAAGTGTTTAAGTTGCAGGATAAAAATTTTGATTTTGACGCAGATAAAGATGCAATTTTAACCATTCTATTAACTTTCTGCCTATCTTTTTTCTTCTTTTTTTTACTTTTGTATATAAGTGGTAGAGTGCCTGTTACAATAATTTTGATTAATTTTTTAAAATTTGTTGTTATTTATTTTATTTGTGTATTTATCCATGAAATTGGACATCTATTAGTATTTCTGATTAAAGGTTATGAAATTAAAGTAGTTATTATAGGACCTTTTGCAATAATTAATAGTAATAAGCTAAAACTTAAATGTATAACCCCATTTATTGGAGGTGGAATTGTTATACCAGGGCTTAAAGATGTGAAAGACGAGGAAGGATATAATAAGTTAGTTGATGATTTGAGGTTAGTTCTCATTACCGGTCCTTTTTTTAGTGCTATAGTATTAATTTTAACCATTATTAAAACATTGATAACAAGAGATATAACAATTTTGTCTTTTTTTATAATTATATCCAATATTTTAATTATTTTTTCTGCAATTGGTAAAAGAGGAGTACCTGGGGATATTCATCAATTTATTAAGTATAAAAGAAATAAAGATGAAGCTATACCAATATTTTATAACTATACACGCTTGGATAACAATCCAAATAGTTTCTTAAAAATTAAATTTTTACATTATGTAGAGGAGAAAATTTTAAGTGGTGAAACTCTAGATTTAAATATAATACAACTTGCTCTTACTTTATATATTCTAGAAAAGAGAAAAATTCCTAATTATTTTAATGATTATTTAAACAATATTTTTATATTGGCATTTAAAAAATCTAATTACTACTATAATCGTGTACAGATTCATGTAATTATTCATCTCTTGATTTATATTGAAAAAATATTCAATAATAACAATGAGAGGATACTGAACTATCTTGATATTTTATCAAAAGATCCTGTGATTGATATTTATAAAAAGGATCCTGTTCTTAAATATCACCAAAGTAGGACAAAATATTTGCTTGGAGAAAGAGATGAAGATCTTTTTGGAAGAAATTGTACCCCAGATATTTATTATTCCATCTTTAATGAATTTAAACAATATAGGATGATTGAATATAAGATTAATCGAATGATTCTAGATAGTGAGCATAATAAGAGACACTAATTAACACATATGAATAATAAATTTAAAAGACTACTTTCAAATCCTGTCAGTCCGAAACTTAATAAGCAGACAATTTAACACATAACAAAAAAACCTTGAAATCAAGGGTTTTGAGGTTGTATTATATAAGAGAAAAGAAGGAAAATTATTACTTTTGTAGAATATATTATTTGTAAACAACTACGTTGAACTTGAGCAAGAAGAGATGATGTATTTGGATGGTGGGAAAGTGTCTTCCAGAGTATATTATAACAGGACAGGTTATATGTCACTCTATGGAATAGCAGCGGCTTTCGGTTTTAATTCAGTCTATGGTGCAACGATTACTGCGGGTGCTGCCGCAAGTGGATTAGGACTTCCGTTAGCAATGTTTACAGGTGTAACAGCAGGTTACCAAGCGTACATGGCCTCACAATTTGCATCGGCTGGGTCGCAAGCGGAAATATATTTTTCTAGACACGGAAAATATAGAGTAACAATAACATCACTATTTGGAGTCATTACAGGTGTGAAGGCTGAGAGGGGATAGTAAAATGGGTAGTGTGTTGTTAAACTTAGGAATTTTAGTAGCAATAAATATAGTTTTTTCATTGTTCTTATACTATGAAAAAAAGAAAAGAAGAAGTAATGATAAGGACAAAAAAACAAACTTTTCTTTCCATTTTGGTGCTCAGTTTTTCGCGGCTGCTTTGCTTCCAACAATAATAATAATTGTAATTATTGCAAAAAGTTTTTTTGATTTTATTGTAATATATGCTTATTTTATATTATTAGTATTTTTATCAAACAAGCTATATAGTAAACATAAAAATGTATAAGAATTAAGGCGCTTCAGTGATAAATGCACTGATGATTGCATTAACTAACGGAACTATTGGTTATATATTTTCAAAGTATGAAAACAAACGTATAAATAGATAGTTCCAACATTACGGGAATGGCTGCGTCCTTAGCTTTTGCATTAATGCTTTTTGCTCCAGACTTAAAAAGCATTGCTTTTTTTCTTTTCCTCATATTGGTATTTAGTTATTTATCAATTTAGATTGATTAAAACCAGTTGAAAAATTAATATAGCTTGAGAGAACAGGTCGATTGCAATGTAGTTTATTGCCTTGTAATCGACCTATTCCCCCATACGTCGGTTGCAAAAATCAGTTTCTGACATCAATGCCATCAACTCGAGCCATGCTGTAGATCTATATTAAATTAGACAAAATTTTACTTTTTACTAAAATTACACCATCCTTAAGTAATACCTTCAAATCCTGTCAATCCGAAACTAATAAGCAAACAACTTAACACATAACAAAAAAGCCCTTGAAATCAAGGGTTTTGAGGTTGTATAAAAACTCTCCCCGTAAGAAGAAACTCTTATGGGGAGAAATTTTACTGTAAAAGCAGGGAAATGAAATAGAGTTGTAAAGTATTGATACAAGAAGATCCCTAAGATTTACCTTTTACTTGCAACAAGTAGCGGGCTCATTTTTATATTAAATCAAATAGTTTAGATCGCCCATTTTCGATTACCTGTAAATGAAACTGTTAGCCAATGTGGTGTATTTTTAACAACTCTAGCAATTTCTTCACGAATCTGGTCTTGGTCATCAATTGTCTTTACTAAACTATCCTTAGTCACAACGAAATCTATTTCAATCCATAACTGTTCTCCTACTTTTGCTATCCGTACATACGATTCTTCAATTAGATACTTTTTTTCGATTTCCTTTACTTTGTTTTGTATCGGTTCAACTAATGGGTGTTCTGGCTTCTTTCCTAAAAGTTGATTTATTGAATCTTTTATTGCTATAAAAGGGAGTTTAATGCATAAAATTGAAGCTATGATTACCATAGTTGGATCGGCATATGGCACAAATTTAACAAGACTGTCTATTTGAGACATCCCTTTTGCAAGTGCAAAACCACCTAAAACACCAAAGGAAATATACGTATCCATCATCCATTGATTTTTTTCTGCTGTTATAAGACTTGAAGTACCCTTTGCTTCTTTTCTTTTTAACCAAAAATAAATAGCATAACAAACAAAGGATGCGAAGATTGTATATGCAAGTGCAGAACTTAAAAGTGTTTCTCTTCCGCCAGTAAGTAAAGAAAAAATAGCAGCGATTAGTGAAGCTAAAACCAATATCAAAATCACAGAATATTTAACTATAATTACCAGTGGTTGAATCATTTCCTTCCCAAATGGGTATTTATGCCAATCCTTTTTATTCATATATGAAACTGAGTAAAGGGAAAGTAAGGATAATACTACACTGATAAGAGAGTAAAGTCCATCAAATAAAATCATCTGTGATGAAATGATTAACCCCCAAACAATACCAGTTACCGCAAACATAATTGCAGTAATAGTAGAGATCAATAATAATCTCTGGTCATCTTGTTGTTTGCATGTCATATTATTCTACTCCTTTTTCATTTATTGATTTTAAAAGTTATATTTTAGAAATAAGATATGTGTTAATTTGTAAAAGCATTATACATGCCATAAAAAGTTTTATCTATAACACAAATAAAACCTCCTTTTCATTTTAACACTTAATGAAAAGGGGGTTCTCAAATCCTGTCAGTCCGATACTAATAAGCAAACAATTTAACACATAACAAAAAAAGCCCTTGAAATCAAGGGTTTTGGGGTTGTATCATATTACTTGTTTTTAGATGGTCGGACTGACAGGATTTGAACCTGCGACCCCTACACCCCCAGCGTAGTGCGCTACCAAGCTGCGCCACAGTCCGACACGCCTTCTTAGAACATTAATTATATTACACTATTTCCCTTTAAATGTCAATAGTTTTTTTAATTTTAGTAGTGAACAGTCCCGCCAACAATTGAAATTACCTTATCATAGGATATTTTTGTGTCATCAAAAAGTACATGGCTTACATTAACTACAGTGATATTTTCTAAACTTAATAAAGTTTTCTCAATCTCTCTAGCTACTTTTTCATCAAGACTGGCAAATGCTTCGTCTAAAAAGATGATATCTTTATTGGCAAGAAGACTTCTGGCAATAGCTATTCTACTTTTTTCACCGCCAGATATATTCTTACCATTGTCGTAAATTATTGTATCCAATTTATTTGGTAATTCTTCTACAAACTGGGTAAGCCCTGACCTTCGAATAGCTAAGTTAATCTCTTCATCACTATAATCTTTATAAAGGGTTAGATTATTTCTC
>NZ_FOIF01000035.1 GCF_900111575.1 Anaerobranca gottschalkii DSM 13577
GGTATCTTTATAGATAAGTCTGCGAACCTTTTTTTAGACAAAAACTTCTTTGTAATACCTTCTAGAAATAACTAAATATTTAATTTCAAAAATTTGACTACACTTATGTTTGCTAGACATTCGCATTATATAACTATTACTCCTTCTGGATCATAAGTTTTCTTTGCACCAACGTGCTCAACTCTGTTTTTCCAGTTTGCACCCAAAAAGTAATACCTTAAACTATCTTTTTCTTTATCCATAATACTTTCCAATTTATGTCTTAACAAAGCAAACTGGGCCGGATCTAATAAACATTCAAATACGGAGTTTTGAACTCTTTGTCCATAATTTTCACATTGTTTCGCAATATTCCTAAGCCTTTTTTGCCCTTCTAAAGTTTGAGTATTTACATCATATGTTATAAGTACCATCATATTGTATCCCTCCTATTTATACAGGAATGGAGGATAACCATCAATATCTCCTCTTAAATATCTAGCTAACAACATAGCTTGTACATATGGCAAGAGCCCGATATTAATTTGTTCATTTAAAAATGGATGGTTTATCGTTTCTTGTTTCCTTTTTTGCCATGCCATTAACACTTCTTTTTTTGTTTCCTGTGTCATAATAACGCCATAAGTTTCCTTCTGAATAAAACCTTTTCCATTTATTTGTTTTCTATTAACTAATGTAACAGCCACTCTATCAGCTAAATATGGCCTTAATTCTTCCATCAAATCTAAAGCTAAACTAGCTCTACCAGGTCTATCTCTATGCAGAAATCCAACATAAGGATCGAGACCTACAGATTCAAGGGCAGATTGTACATCATGGGCTAAAAGAGTATACAAAAAGGAAAGTAACGCATTCATATTGTCTAAAGGTGGTCTTCTTGTTCTTTTCTTCATATAAAAATCTTCTTTTTGCCATAATATTAATTCATCAAATACTGAATAATATTCACGAGCTGCCTCACCTTCTAAGCCCCGTAGTTCTTCTAAACTAGTAGCTCTATCAATATAATTTATTTTATAACTGATCCTATTAATTACTTCATCTATTTTATTTTTATCAATAATTAAACTATGATCCCTAATAGCTCTTCTAAGTACAGATCTACAATTTATCAATTTACCTAGAATTATGTTTTTCCCTATTTCTAAAGATGATTGAATACAATCTGCTCTTCTATATTGCTCTCTTCTTAATAACACATTCCCTTTTACTTCACCAGAAACCCTAGCATAAAACTTTCCATACTCATTTAAAAAGGATAAACCTACATTGTTATCACAACACAACTTCATTAAAGCAGGACTTGCTCCAATATATCCAAAGCACACGATCCCTTCTAAATTATGAATTGGCATTTGAAACTTAATTTCGTCTTCTACTTTTATCACTACTGTTTCTCCTTCTTTTGTTAAATAAGCATTAGGGGTAGTAACATATAAGGTGTTTAATAGTTTTTTCATTCTTCATCCAACCCCTTTTTAATATATTCTTTTACAGTAATTTTTTTATTTAAAATCTTAGGCTGACATAAGTCAAACAAAGAACATAATTTACACTTTTTACTATAAACACCTTTAGGTGTTACTCCCCGTTTATATGTTTCATGCATTTCTTTAGAAAGCTTTTTAACTAAGCTCCTTAGCTCCTCAGTAAAAACAACCTCTGTTCTCCTTCTTATAGCATGATAAAAAATGTACCCTTTTTGGATAGATAATTGAAGCATTTCTTCTAAACAAATTGCTTGTGCACAGAGTTGGACTTCATCTCTTTCATCTGGCTTAGGATTTCCCCTTTTATACTCAACAGGTATAGGAGTCCATAAACCTCTCTTCCCTCGTATAGCTACTCCCTCTTTTTCTACTTTTATAAATTCTACAACATCAGCATATCCATACAATCCCAATTGGTAAGAAATTAAAGGAACAGATCGAGCTACAAAGGTTTTTCCCCTAGATTCTAAAATATATGGATCATTTACTTTGTTATGGATTATATTACCTTCTACCGTTTGCAGGTTTTCTTTCCACTGATTCTCTAAATGAATTATTGCCCACTGTCTTTGACAGAAACTAAAATGTTGTATCCCTGATAACATCAATAATTCATCTTCAGAATAAAACATAACTATACCTTCTCAATCACAGAAACGCCTTCAGGTAATGAATCTATATCTACTGTAACTTCATAATCGCTATAACTTCTAGGAGGAATGTCAGGATTTTTCCTTTTTACTTTTATTAAATCAAACAATACATGGGCAGGAGCATTACCTAACTTTGATTGATGCTCAAATACTATAAGCTTTCTTACTGTCATTTTTCCTCTAGCTGCAGAATGATCATGTTCAAACATATTTATTAAAGCTTCCCATAAAAGTTCTAAATCTTCTTTAGTAAAATTAGTTTTTTCTGCAAAATGTGCTGAAACATATCCTTCTAACTTATATAACCCATAGGGTACTATATATTTTCTACCTATAGTTCTTTCCTTTTCAATATCTTTTTCATTTGTTACCGCCATTCTAGTAATTGATATCTCTTGTTGAAATATTGGATCTATACTTCTAGCAAAATTAAGTTGAACCGGTCCCCTAACTTGTCCACAATTAACATCAGTAGACATAACAGCACCAAAAGCTCTGATATCATAAAAATTTGTACACATAAATTTTGTAGCTTCTTCATGAGGCTTCTCTTTTTTATTCCGTGGTGTTTCATTTAAATATTCATAAGCTTCTTTATTAATATTATTTAATACAGCTCCCTCTTTAATATAAATTCTAAAACCTGTTCTATCATTTTCCTTAATCTCAACATAGTTTCTAATTTTTCTTTTAATGCAAACATCTGTTACTATACCATGTCCTGTTTCATAGTCAATCCTAGGCATATTTCCTGCATCAGGATCTCCATTGGGATTACCATTTTCTACATCAAATAAAACAACAAATTCATATCTTTTATCTAATAAATTCATTCTTCATACCTCCCTTATTCACTCTTTTTTGTTTTTTGATAAAAAGCTTCTTTTTGATGATAATAACCTAAAATAAATAACCCTTGATCCTCAAGATTTAAATGTGCAGGCAGTACATCAATTCCTTGTAAAATCTCCTTTATCTTCTCGTCCTTCCAATATCCGTATTCATCTTTAGCTATATGGTGTTGGGCTAATCTTAGCAGAACTGGAAAAACGGTCCTAGGAGAACTTGTCGCACTAGCAAAATATCTGTCTTTAATGGTAGAATTCAAATTTCCTGAAGCATCTAATTGAGCTTTTTCTAATACAGCAAATAATCTTCCCAAACGATAAGGAATATTAGTATTTTGCTCATTTAAACTCACGGTAAAAACTCCCTCCTTCTCTATATTACTTTTTCTTGCCTTTCTTAATAAATAGGCTTTGATAAAACCTGCCCTTATGTAGTTAACATCTTTTTCAATTTTTACTCTGTTTAATATTGCGACATACATACCTACTGGATAATTATCTCCTTTAAAAACACTTTGTAAAAGATTACTAGTAAGGGTAGAAGAAATTTTTTCATTTTTTGATTTCTTAGGTATTGTTTCAGCTAATAGTTTATATATTGAAATATTCCCTTTACTGGTATCACCTTTGATAATTTCCATATCTTGTTGATGCTGCCAAACTCGATTAACTATAACACCAAAATTATCTTTTAACCATAACCTAACAGATATCCTGGCATTACTAGGAGATAAACCTAAAATATTAAAGGTTATCTTTTCATCTTTTGTAATACTTTTACCTTGTGCTAAGGCAGTTAAAGAATCTTTTACATACTCTACTGCTGAAGGTTCATATCTATTTTCAGCCTCAATTGAACCGGGAAATAGAAGCTCTTGAAGTAAACTTTCACAATTACCCGATTTTTCATATGCCCAAAATACCAGGGTAAAATCTCCAATTACTATTTTATGCCTGCTATTGTTTAACATAAAATTTAGTGCTGCTCCATAACTAAAAGCTGCCCTCTTACCAATAGGCGAATTAAACCCTTGAGTTTTGTTATATGACTCATATGCATTAGCATTAACACTAATTAAAGATGCACCAGCTGGATTCGCCCCTGCAACCCCTGTTATTTTAGGATGAGTACGTTCTATTACATCTTCTATCCCGTTTACTAAACATTGACCTAAAGAGCCTTCTTTAAAAAACTGTTGGTTATAGTAATTCTCCCATTTAGCTAATATTTCTTTATCTTCATGGATATATCCTGTTTCTCCATCTATTCGAAAAACAATATTACCATTATATTTTTCCAAAATATCCACTTTATTTTTAATTACACTATGATGCAAAACATAATCAGTTTGCCAGTTTTCCAAGAATTCCAACAAAGCTTGGGCTTTTTTGTTATTTAAACCTTGTAATATTTCTCTGTGGAGTTCTTTAAAAGCAGAAAAGTAATCAAATTTCTCGGCATATGGTTTTACATCAAATTTCCAACCAAAAACATATTCACTTTTATCACACAAAAAATAAGGCAACAATTTAATGTTACGTCCTTTTTGCTCTGGGACAACCATATTTTCAAAACTTTTAGGGTTATCATTTAAAGGAACAATGTCTAACAATTCTCCTTTTCCTGAAATTATAGCAACGAGCTTTACTTTTCCAATACTATATCCTAACCTCGGTATATCTATTTCTTCATCCCCTGAAAGTAGGTTATAGAATTCAACTAAAGATTGTAATATCAAAAGGTGTTCACCTCCTTTGTTAAATCAATTATTCCTCTTCTCATTTCAGCTCTAAAAAATTTAGGTGTAAAGTTCCTCTCGTAATCAATATCATAAAGCATCCATCCTAAATCTATTATTTCTTCTTCAGAGTAATAAGATTTTGGTAGTTCCCCTTCTAATAATTGGAAGTGTGCCGCAAACTCTCTACATCCAAGGTAAGGTCTATGATAACATTGTCCTTTTCTAGCCCTTCTTAGAAAAATATTATAATGTTTTTCTTCAGTATCATCAGGTCCTTTTTTATCAGTCATTTCAAAATGTGCTTCTACTACATAGAGTACTCTTTTTAATAATAATGTGGTTCTCTGTGCTCTATCTTCATTTGTGTTTAAATAAAGGGTATTATTTTTTCCTTTAATAGCGCTATTAACTTGTTGCAAGGATATTCTTTTCGTAATTTCATTCCTTTTAATACTCTCAAATTGGATAGGATTAATAACATGAATCCTATCAATCACCCATCTTATCGCTGGTTTCCAGTAAATAGCCTCTAATATCCCCCTTGCTGCTGATGGTGTAATTACATCATAACTAACCCTTTCAACCTTCATTTCTGGTCTTGTAAAACAAGCATAGTCTCCCCAAACCTTTAATTTAAATCCGTAACTCACTTTTTCACCTCCCTTAAACTAAACATTTAAAAAAGACTTTCTCAATTTTTCTTCAGTATCAATAACTATTCCAAGTTTTTCATCATAAAAGTGATTAATATCTGTTAAAACATAGTTTTTAAGTTCAGCTATATATTTAACCCCTCCACTTTCTAATAATTTTTTTAAATCATATTCATAAACATTAACCATATAAGGCTGTAGCTTTCTAATAATATCCCTATTAGGATAAGATGACTTCAGTAAGGATAAATACATTTTACAGGTTTCGTCCCTAGGGATAATTATCGTTATAGTATTATCTTCGATTAACTTATACTCTTTAGCTATATCTGAAAAAGGATAATCTAATTTACTAGAATACTCTTTAATAACTTTAAGCAAGTTTTTATGATCAATATTTTTAACATCATACAATAGAGTGAAATATGTTTTTATCCCTTCTAATGACATAGGATTTTTTATATTTCTAAATACACTTTCACTCATACTTACATTTAATAATAATTCTTTAGGAGGCGTACCGTGCTTCTCCATCGGCTTAAAAACATAGACATCTGATAAACCCCTCTCCCCTTCTCTGTTACACCTTCCTGCAGCTTGGGCAATGGAATCTATACCAGCTAATGCCCTGTAGACCACAGGAAAATCTATATCAACACCAGCTTCAATTAACTGTGTTGAAATAACTATACATTTTTCTCCTTTTTTTAATCTTTCCTTTATTTCTTTTATTACTGTTCTTCTATGTGCTGGGTACATGTAAGTACTCAGATGAAATACATAATCTTTTTCTTCCCCTTGGATATGTTCATATAATCTTTTTGCGTGTTCTTTTCTATTTACAATACATAATACCTGTGAATACTCTTTCAATCTATTTACTAGTGTAATATCATCGATCTCTCCTAAATCTATAATCCTGGTTCTTTTAAACTTTTCATATAATAATTCAGGATCATCAATAATTTCTTGTATATCTATATCTGTAGGTAATAAATCACTTTCTTTAATACTTGGCTGGGTCGCAGTACAAAATACTACTGTTGAATTATAATTTCTCACTAATTCATATAAAGCCATTAAAGATAATTTAAGAAATTTCACTGGAATCATTTGAGCTTCATCTAAAATAATTACACTTCGACATAAATTATGAAGTCTCCTAGACTTAGAGCTTTTATTTGAAAATATTGACTCAAAAAATTGTACATTGGTCGTTACTATTATTGGTATGTCCCAATTTTCTGCAGCAAGTTTTAGTTTCTCAGCGGCATCTGAAAATTCTTCATTTTCTTCTCCAATAGTAAAATTGCAATGGTGTTCTAAGACATTTTCTGGACCAAAAATCTCTCTATATTTATCTGCATTTTGCTCAATTATACTTGTATAGGGGATTACATAAATTATTCTATCTAGCCTATTTTTGATTGCATGTTCCATTGCAAAGGCCATAGAGGATAAAGTTTTTCCACCTCCAGTAGGAACTGTTAGTGTAAAAAATCCTGGCTGTTTTAATGCTTTATTTTTACATGTATCTAATATTAACTTTCTATATCTGTTTATTTCAGTATCTTTTTGCTCTGATAATAGTTTTTTTAAATAAGCATCAAGCTTTGTATGTAGATCTTCTAAACTAGTTGAATTTTTACGGGATAAGCTTTTATCTTTTTCCATAAAACTTTCAGTATCTAAAAAATCAGCATCAACTAAACAAGAAAATAGCATTTTTATAAAAAAATATACACTAAAATAAGGAGCTTCTTTATAATTGATAGGCAATTTCACTTCAGAAAGTTGAGGGATGTTAATTTCTTTTTTATACGCTGAATAATCTAATAAATAATCTTTGTTAATTCTATAGTTAAGACTTCCTTCTAAATTTATAGACCCTCCATTAGGGAGACCAGAATGATGCCCGGAAACAATAAACCCTAACATCTTAGCTATAGGTTTAATATTAGGATAATTATTAAATAACTCTTTTAATGCTGCCGTTGAATGATCTACAGAAATTTTAGAACCTTGTAAACGGCTTTGAAATTCTTTTGTATACTTTCCGATATCATGTAGCAATCCAACTAAAAAACCTAAATCCCTAGCACCAAATTTACTGGCAAGTTCTGAAGAAATATTAGCAGTATTTTCTAGATGATCTTTTAATAATTGCCAATTTTCTTTTGGCTGATCTTTTCTTGAATGGGCATAAAACATATCCTCACCTCACTTCCATATCTTGTAATTCTATTAATATATCTAATTTTCCTGCAAATCAAATAATTTTTTTAATAAATTAACACCTTTCTATTGCCTTGGCAATAAAAAGGTGTTTTAGTCTTAAAAGTTGAAGAAATTGGGATTCATGATAACAAACACTTCAATTACAGAAAAAATTATGAAGGTCAGTACTACTATTATTGCAGGAATCCACGATAAAGGTGTCGATACTTTTTCTGGAGTTTCCTCTGGATAGTATACAGAAAACTGTTCTTCAAGATGCTGTTCTTGGGTAGTGGTTGTGTTGGAGGCTAATACTTTTTCTTCCGTTATTTTCTTAAGTTTCTTCAAAGCTAAATAACCCATAAAGCCGAAAATTAAGGCTATTACCAATAATACTATTAGCCCCATTATCATTGTTGCTAAAGTTCCTTCTACTTCTAAGGTTTCCTGGGGCATAGACATTATAATTTTACCTAAAGATAAGGCTATGGCATTATTCAACATATGGGCATAAATTCCCATCCACAATGAATTAGTTCTAATAACTATATAACCAATCACTAAACCTAGGATGATTGGTCCTAAAAGGTTTTGTAAGGTAAAGTGAAAAATACCAAAAAGAATACTAGATATAATTAAAGCTTTTCTTTGCCCTAATCCTTCAAAACTTCTCATAATAAATCCCCTAAACAAAAATTCCTCACAAATTCCTGCAAAGCCTGAAATTACAATTAGTGAAAAAATAAAATCTTTAGATGTCTCAGGTATTGAGATTATATTCGGTGGTACTTCCCCTAACCTACTTAGTATAGAAGTAATTATAGCATTGGAAAATACTGCTACCGGATAAAAACAAAAGGTGATACCTGTAACTAGTAAAAATTCTTTAATTGTAAAAGGGTTTAAGCGAAACTCCTTTTTGAAATCGATATTTAAAAAAGCTGCAAAGACCAATGTTGGCAGTAAAATTAAAAACACTTGACTTAAAGCTAGACCGACAAGTAGGTTAATGAGTTGGGCAATGGAGCCTAAAAGTAATAGCAATACCGCTGATACAAGTAGCAAAGAATTCCCATGTATAGGTTTTAGCTGTCTTTTCATTGATAACTCCTTTCTATTTGTTTACATCTTCTTTTCCAAAAACTTCTTTGATTCCAGCAAATGAACCTAGAACTCCTACAACTTCAGATGGTACTACTAGTTTAGTAGCTTGCCCATTAGCTAGTTTCTCTAAAGCTTCTAATGAGCGGATTTTAATAACATCGCTGGTAGGATTACTCTCTTTAATGGCATTGTAGACCAATTTAATACCTTCACTTTTGGCCCTTTCAACTAATAGGATTCCCTCAGCTTCTCCAGAAGCCTTTAAAATTTGGGATTGTCTTTGTCCCTCTGCCCTTCTAATAGCCGCTTCCTTTTCTGCCTCAGCATTTAAAATAGCTGCTTCTTTTTCTCCTTCTGCCTTTAAGATAGCAGATTTTTTCTCACCCTCTGCCCTTAAAATAGCTTCCCTTCTTTCCCTTTCTGCCCTCATTTGTTTTTCCATGGCATCCCGGATTTCTTTAGGAGGCATGATATTTTTTAGCTCAACCCTGTTTATTTTTATTCCCCATTTATCTGTGGCTTCATCTAAGATAGACCGCATTTTAGTATTAATTATATCCCTAGAAGTTAAAGTAGCATCTAAATCTAATTCTCCGATAATATTCCTCAAAGTTGTCGCTGTTAAGTTTTCAATAGCTGACATAGGATCAGAAATTTCATAGGTATATTTTACTGGGTCAGTAATTTGATAGTATACTACTGTATCTATTTGCATAGTTACATTATCACTGGTTATAACTGGTTGAGGTGGAAAATCCACTACTTGCTCCCTTAAATTTATTTTTGCTACCATTGATTCAATAAAAGGAATAACAAAGTTAACACCCATTTCCGCCTTTCTGTTAAATTTACCTAGACGGGCAATTATTCCTACTGTTGACTGCTGTACCACTCTAATTGAAGTTAGAGCAATGATAAAAATTAAAAAAATAAAAAAACCAATAACATATTCCATTTTTTAAAACCCCCTTAAATATTTGTTTTTTCTTTAGGTTTAACAATTAGTCTTACCCCTTCAACCCTAACTACTTCTACCTTTGTTCCTTCTTCAATGATTAAATCATCTTCAATAGCTGTGGCAGACCATTGTTCACCGCCGAGCCTAACTAAACCTTTATTTTCACTGTTATCAATTTTTTGTAAAACAATTCCTGTTTTACCTATCAAAGCATCTACCGTTGTCTTTATTTCCTTTGAGTTTTTGTAGATATACTTGTTAACAATTTTGTGGGAATTGAGGATCAGAATCCCTGAAGTTACAGCAAAGGAAATAAGTTGAATTACATCTCCTGCCCCAAATAAAGAAAAAATTAGTCCAACAAGGGCCCCCATAGCAAACCAGATGAGGAAAAAGGAAGTTGTAAACAATTCTCCAATTAAAAATACAAAAATTGCCACTAACCAAAATACCCAGTTCAAAATAAATCCCCCCTTTCTAACCTATACCATTTTATTCTACTTTTAATAATGAAATTCCTTTAATTCGACAAAATTTAATAAAAAATTCATAAAAAAAATAAGGAAGGTCAATCCTTTTGTTTAGGATAGACCTCCCTTAATCTTAAAATATACTCCAATCAAATTCTTTTGACAAATCTTCTAAAATTTTTACACCAGCAATACTGTTTCCTACTCTATCTAAAGCAGGTCCCCAAAGGGCAACGCCATACTTGTTAGGAACTACCGCCATTATTCCCCCACCGACACCGCTTTTAGCAGGAATTCCTACTTTTATAGCAAACTCTCCGGAAGCATTGTACATTCCGCAAGTTACCATAAAACTCTTAACTAGTTGTGTTATTTCTTTAGATACTAACTTTTTACCAGTAACAACAGAAACTCCTTGATTAGCCAACATTCCTGCTAATTTTGCTAATTGAATACAGTTTACTTCCAAAGAACAATGCCTAAAATATAGGTCTAAAATTTCCTCTACATCCCCTTGAATAACCCCTACATCCTTCATAAAATATGCTGCCGCCCGATTTCGATTTCCTGTTGCTTTTTCTGATAGATACACCTCTTCATTAAAGGTTATTTTTTCACCTATAATTTCCTCTAAAAACTGGACTATTCGCTTAAACCTTTCATCATTATCTTTACCTTTGATCATACTAGAAATAGCTATAGCCCCAGCGTTAATCATAGGATTTAAAGGTTTAGATGGATTCATTGTTTCTAGTTTAACTATAGAGTTAAAGGGATCTCCAGTAGGTTCCATCCCAACCTTTGAAAATACATAGTCTTGTCCATTATCCATTATTGCCAACATTAAAGTAAAAACTTTAGAAATGCTTTGCATAGTAAATTTTTCTTCTACATCTCCAACTGTATATATTTCCCGTCCATTTTCAGATACTCCCATAATAGCTATTCCTAATTTTTCTTTATCTTGTTTCGCCAAAGCGGGAATATAGCTAGCAACCTTTCCCTCACTACAATACTTTTTATTTTTTTCATAAATTAATTGTAATACCTTATCCACAAAAATCCTCCCTTTTATTTTTTATTTACTATCATCAAAAACACATCTCCCCTAATTAAAGTATTAGGTTCTTTAGTACTTAAAAGTGGATCATTACTTTTTATATATTTATATTTTAGATTTTTTAAACTAGCAAGGGAAGTCATCGTTAGAACTGGAGTACCTCCTGGGAAAAGAACAAAGAGCTTATCTTTATGAATTCTACACATACTTTTTATAACATCAAAGGATAAATCATCTTCTTCCATATCTTCTTCATATTCCCCTGATATGAAGGAATATTTTTCATTAATCACTTTAAAGGCGTAATCTTCTCTAGAGAAAAAAGCAAACTCTGGTAAAAGTCTAGACCAAGATAAAACTTTAGTAATAAAAAAATCACCCTCTACCTGTTCATCGGTTATTATCAACTGTACTACCTTTTCAATTTTATTTTCCTTCCCTTTAAGATCCTGCAAATATTTTTCTCCTAACTTTATCTGTTCTTGCCAGTAGTCCCTTCCCTTTAGTTCTGATAGTTCCCCATTTATGAAGATAAGATTATTACTTATCCTTACCGATAATGGCCATAAATTTTTATGATTTATTCCTAAAGGGATAAGGATAAAATCGGTATACAAATCAAAATTTCCCTTTATTTCTATTCCGCTATCTATCAATTCACAGAGGACATTTAAACCTTTACCCTTAAGTAAAATATTAGGAAGAAGGGTTTTAAATATATAACTATCCCCGGTGACTATATTTCTATATGGCATATAAAAACTCCTTTCACCTAGATATCTTATAAATATTTATTAACTAAAATAGCCCATTTATCCCTACATTCTTCCAATACTTATTATAAACGAAAAAATCTCCCCTATAAAGGGAGATTTTTAAAAATACAGATTTTAAACGAAAATTTTTCTAATTAAATAACTTATTCTATCAATTATCATCACCAAAAGAGCCATGGATAACAGTAATAATCCTACCTTTTCCCAATTACGCCAAGTAATGTTTTGTGTTAACAGAGAACCTATTCCCCCTGCACCAATTACCCCTAATATACTGGATGTACGGATATTAGATTCTAATCTATAGAGGAGTAAACTTAAATAGTTAGGAAGGGTTTGAGGAATTATACCATGTCTATAACAATGGAGGTTATTACCTCCAACTACTAAGATACTATCCTTAATATTACCATGGGTATTTTCCACAACTTCACTATATAGTTTTGTTAATACTCCGGTAGTATACAAACTTAAAGCCATAGCTCCCGCCAAAGGCCCTGGTCCAACTCCCCTAAAAAAGATTACAGCAGTAATTATCGGTGGAAAAGTTCGAAGAATATTTATAATAAATTTAGTTGTTATTGCTAATCCCCTAGATGGACTGACATTGTCCGCTGCTAAGTAGGAAAGAAATAAAGTATTTATTCCCCCTACAATGGTGGCAAAAAGGGTGATAAATAAACTTTCCTTTATACCTTTTAATGTTTGGGGTAAATAAGACCAATCTAACCTTGTCATTCTGAGAATCATAGTTTGCCCTTGTTCTAATCCTAAAATAAATCTTGCAAAGGTTAAATCTATTTTACTGTAAATATAAATTACGGATAACAAGACTAAAAAGGGAATAGAAAACCTTGCTAATCTTGTAAAGAAAATATACCTACCTAAGTTATTAAAATTAATGTGAATTTTTTTAGAATAATTTCTAACTACCAAGCTTAGCAAATCGATAAAACCGATAGTGATAAAGAGGATTAACAGTAGGGTAGCAATATTATCATATCGAAGATGATTTAGATCTCTCCATAAAATTTGACCTATCCCCCCTGCACCTACTAGACCTAAAACAGTAGCACTTCTAATATTTATTTCTAAAACGATAAAAAAAACTGCCAATAAGTGTTCTTTAATAATAGGTAAAATCCCTTCTCCAAGGATTTGCCAAGAATTAGCTCCTACGGCCTTTAAAGAATTTAAAGAATTTTCTTCTATCCCTTCTATATGTTCTCTAAACAATTTCAATGAAACCAAAAAAGCCGTTATAGTTAGGGCTATTATCCCTGGAAAAATTCCGATACTAAATAAGCTAACTAACAAAGCTGCCCAAATCAAATTAGGAATTGTTCTAAGTAAGGAAAAAAGGGGATTTAATAATACTGGGAAGATTTTTGTTGGAGTGGTATTAGCAGCAGTCAATAAACCCATAGGAATTGCTAAAAATACACCTAAAATACTGGCTATAAAGGCTATTTCTAGTGTCTCTAAAAGTTTAGTCATGACCTCATTGATATAGGCAAAATTAGGATAAAACATCCGTTGAATTAAATTATACATACTAGGAATTCCTTGATATATTTTTACAAAATCCCACTTAACCATATAACCTGAATAAATTAAAAGAATTACTATTATAGTGCCAGTCAAAAGACTTTGTATTTTCCCTTTAACTATATGCCTTTTGTACCAGTTCATCATCTACTTCACCTGTCTTTTTATCAAATAACAGTTGACCTTTAGAAAGGGCGATTATTCTATGACAGTACTTTAAAGCCAAATTTACATCATGGAGGTTTATTACAATAGTAATCTTTTGTTTCTCATTGATTTTTTTAAAATAGTTCATGATAATTTCTCCAGTTTTAAAATCTAAGTTTGAAACCGGTTCGTCAGCTAAAATAATTTTGGGTTGCTGACATAATGCCTTTGCTATAGCAACCCTTTGTTTCTGCCCCCCACTTAAACGATCAGCCCTTACAAAAATTTTATCTTCTAACCCCACTTCTTCTAAGGCTTGTAATGCCAAGGTATAATCACTATCTTTATATAAATTAAAAAAAGATTGGAAGGAAGATAGATAACCCAGCCTTCCCATTAAGACATTATTTAATACTGAAGCCCTTTCCACTAAATTATAATCTTGGAAAACAAAGCCCATCTCCCGCCTTACTTTCCTTAAAGAAGCTATGTCTAAATCGGTAATTTCTTTACCATTGATATATACTTTGCCTTTAACAGGTTTTACTAATAAGTTAACCGTTTTTAAAAGGGTTGATTTTCCTCCACCACTAGAACCAATTATTCCTACAAATTCACCTTTTTTTATTTCTAGATTAATATCTTTTATTCCAATGGTTTTATTGTTATAAATAACAGTTACATCTTCCAATTTAATCATTTTATCCCAACCCTATTTGCTATTTCTTAAATCAATGTTCATCAACCTTGCCGTTTCCCTAATAACATCATAATCACTATCTTTAGCTTCAATAAACCCATATATATTGAATAAATTCTTTAAAAGTTCCCCTCCTTCTGGATGTTTTGCAATATTCAATAATCCCCTTTTAATTTTCTCAACTAATTCTTCCTTCATATCTCCACGGACAGTTACGCTGATATTAGGGATATAGTCGGTATAGCCTAAAACTTCTGTTTCTTCTAAAGCTGTAGGAAATTCATTTTTAAACCTTACCCTGATATCTACTGATGTAGTAGCTACATCTACATCACCATTTAATAAAAGCTGTAATCCTTTATCATGACCTCCAGCGTAAATATAGTTTATATCCCTTTCTAAATCAAAGCCCAATCCCTTTAAATGGGCAGCAGGAAATAAATACCCCGATGTTGAAGAGGGATCAACAAAGGCTACCCTTTTCCCCTTTATATCTTCAAATCTATTAATCCCACTGTTTTTCCTTACTAAAAACTGTGAACGGTAGTGGGGTTCACCATCTCTATTTAAAGCTGTTAAAATAACTTGGGCATTATTTTCACTATTAGCCAACACATAAGCAAAGGGAGGAATAAAACCAAAATCCACTGCCCCTGATCCTAAACCTTCAACAACTCCAACATAGTTTGTGGCAGTAAAGGCTTTTACAGGAATCCCTATTTCTTCTGACAACAATTGGGCTAAAGGCTCCACCGATTCAATCAATTTATCTCCATCCCTCATAGGGACAAAACCCATAACAATTACCTCTTCCTTTTCTTTACTACAACCGGTTAATGTAATAGTTACCATGATAATTAAAACAGTTAATACCGAAATAATTTTTTTCATAAAAAATACCTCCTCTCCTTTTCTCTATCTAAAAGGATAAACCTAATTATCCCTATTAACAATAAGAATTTTTAATTTTTTCTACTGTATCGATACAATTTTTGTAACCTTTTTATACTTTTTCCGTCTATATTGATAAACTAAAGTGAAATTTCATAGCTTAGGGAGGGGTATTTTTGCAAAAACATAAAAAAAAGTATTTAGGATTTCTTTTATTTATCTTTTTAATTACCTTGTATATTTTAGGGGGAAGTATTTCATATAAAGGATTATTTTATTATTACATAGGAAAGGAAGAAAAAGCCATTGATTATTTTTTTACCCATGGAAAAGAAGGTAGGGCTTCTAGGGGAAATATAAAAAAATTAATTAACCTATATACAGAACAAAAAGAGTATGAAAAACTCTTTAATTTACTACCAGAACTAGCTTTTCATCAAAAATACCATAAACCAATTACTGAATTTTTACTAGAACACGCTTTTATTTCTGTAGGAAAAGAGGATTTTGACGGGGAACTTCCCTCTGTTTTAGTTGAATCCTTTAATTTACCACCTTTATCTTTTGAGAAGTATTTTTTAGATGAGTTTTCCCGGGATATCATACGTCTTTCCCTTTATATTGATGACCCTAAATTATACAAACTTTACCGCAGAGCTTATTTTTTATTATCCGATGGAGTAAATATTGAACATATAGTCAACAAATACCCAATAGATGAAATAGATGAGCTGGCTATCGGATATTATTTTGAAAACAATAATTTTTTCCTGGAAAATGTCCCAGAAAAATTCCAAGAACTATACAATTACATTTTATATTCTTGGCTTTATTTTATGGGAACATCTATTAATCCATTAGTTAGTGACCACCAAGATCTCTTAGAAAGCTTTGTCCTTGCTTTTAATACCTTAGATCAAAGGGAGCAAATAACTTTTTTAAAAATCCTTTTCCCTTATAATAACTTTTCCGAACTGGCAAAATACTTAGATATGCCTGAAGCCCATTTATTGTCAGCAATAAGTTCAATGAAAAGTTTATACTATCGAGATGAAGGAATAAAACTTTTAGATGAGTTATACCAAGAGGGAATTTATAGCCATTTAATCCCATCTTTGAGAAATAAAAATTATCTTGACTTTTTTGATTTTAATGTTACCTATGACGATATTCTAATTTTTCCAGATTACCCTAGAGGAAGCCATTATTTTATGTATGATATCGAAAGGGATAAGTATATAGAATTTGTTGATTCCCAATTTAGATACCATACATCTTCCCTAAAATGGTCACCAAAGGGTAACTATGTCATAGCAACTAGTTACGACAATTCCCTCACAATCTTTGAATACACTAATCCTAATAAAAAATCCAGTAAATATATGTCAAGTTATGGTAGTTTAAGCTTCGATGTTTACGAACGGTATGATATTTTTAAAAGAATATATGTTATTGAAAATATCCATCCTTTAAAAAATTATCATTGGGTTTCGGAGAAAGAGTTTTTTTATAAGAGTACAGAAAACGATGAACTATATTTATTTGATATAAGTACCAAACATGGGCGACCAATAGAGGAAGAATATTTAAAGGAAAAATTACAAGAAACAGAAGAAAGACAGTCTGCTAAATTCCAATACTATTTTAAAGAAGTTCCACTAGAAAAACCCTTAGGTATTTATATTTTATACCGTAAAAATTTAATAACAGGTCAAGAAGAAGAATTACCTTTCTTTACAGTTAAATATATATTTTAAACCCACCTAAATAAGGTGGGTTTAATTTTTTAATCATTTAGGTATTTTTCTAAGCTTTCTAATAACCTTTTTACTTCTTCTAGATATCTTCCATAATCAGCCCATTGGCCGTTTCTCGCTGCATTTTCCATATTGACGAAGGCTGTATTTATTCTCTGTACCAACTCTTTTAAATCTTCATCATCGGAATCTACAGGATCTTGAGGTCTAGTAACTTCCCCTTCTCCAAATAACCTTTTCAGGGCCCCTTCTAAGGTAGGTTCCATTACCAATACATCATTATAGAATACTACTACTTGCCTTAGTTCTGGAAGACTTCGGCTTTCAGCGGTAATGTAGATAGGTTCTACATAAAGTATTGAACCATTGATAGGAATAGTTAATAGATTACCCCTGATCACTGTAGAACCACCTTGACCCCAAAGGGTCATCTGACTGGAGATATAGGGATCAGAATCGATATAAGATTCAATTTGACTAGGTCCTTCCACATGTTGCCCCCTGGGGAAATGGTATAGTAAAAGCTCACCGTAATGCTCTCCATCGCTACGGGCAGCCAACCAAGCGACCATATTATTTCTATTCATAGGGGTGAAAGGCCTTTTTAAAATAAATTCTTGTTCTTGATGATTTGGTAATCTCATTATTACATAATAAGGCTCTACTTTCACTTCATTTCCATGGTACCTTTCAACGGCAATTTCCCAAACATCATTTCTGTTATAGAATTGGGCTGGGTCTTGGGTATGATAAACGGTTAAAATCTCACTTTGAGTTGTAAACAAGTCTAAAGGATAGCGAATATGGGGTTTTAGATATTCTGGAAATTCCTCTTTTTCTTTAATTAAACCTGGGAATATCCCTTTCCAAGCGTTAATAATAGGGTCTTCTTTGTCAAACTGATAAATATCCACTGTACCTTCATAGGCATCTACTACAATTTTTACTGAATTTCTGATATAATTTATTCCTTTTTTCGGTTTGGAATATGGATAAGTAGAAGCAGTAGTATATCCATCTACAATCCAATAAATTCGACCATTAGCTATAACTGGATATGGGTCACTATCCTGTTGGATAAAAGGAGCTACTTTATTTATTCTCTCTACAATATTCCTATAATATATTATTCTACTTTCAGGAGTTATCTCTGAAGAGAGTAAAAGAATAGATTTTTGGAATTTATTAGCATATAGTAACCTTCGGAAAAAGTTGAGTTCTACACCAGCCTGACCATGATATGGTTCTACCCCTTCATAATTACTATTGACTACAATAAATTGATTTGTCAATTCTCCAAAGTAAATTTCCGGTCTTTCTAAGTTAATACCAACAGTACTAGTTACTGGCATATCCCTTAAATAGTATGTCGGATGACCGTTATTGGTCACTTTATTTACCGGAGACATTACCACTCCATAACCGTGGGTGTAACGGAAATGGTGGTTAACTGGGGTTTGGGCTTCTTTAGCTAAGGATTTGATATTGGTTTCCCTAACTGCCAACATAACTTGACGGTATTGGCCATCTATTTTATATCTATCGATATCTACATCTACAAATTCATAAAATAGCCCTAAAGATTGGTTTTGTTGATAATGTTGTTTTAAAGGTCGGTAATCTAGCAACCGGATATTTTCAATCGTTTCCCTGTTATTTTCCAATACCTCTAAATTAATGCCATCTTTCTTAAGGGGATATTCAATTTGTTTAATATTTTCTAATCCATATCCCCTTCTGGTACCCTCAATATGGTAGGCTATATAAGGAGCTTCCTTTTGAGCTTCATTAGGGTTAACGACAAAATTTTGGATAATGGCAGCATAAATACCTGAACCTACCATTGTTACAACTAACAAAATAGCAGTTGCCCCCATAAATTTTAACTGTTTTACTTTGATGTTAATTAGAGAAGTAATAGCTAAAATCATTGCAATAATTTGCTGAAATCTAATCAAAGGTAATCTAGCATGGATATCAGTATACCCAGCACCATAATATCTGCTTCCTTCCTTTAACAATAAAGAAGCCATTGATAAATTTCTAGTAATAGCAAACCAAATAAAGAATAGGGCTAAAAAAATTGCTCCTTGGGTTTTAGCATATTTAACTGCCCTTTCTTTTTTGGAATATATCTGAGATTTTAAGGCAATAAAGTACCCTACGGCTAAAGGAACAGTAGCTAAAAATAGTAAAGATATAAAGGAGCCACTAACAGCAGTTAACAGAGGATAAGTGAATAGGTAAAACCTTTCATCTCTATTAAAAATAGGATCAACTACCCCTGTAGGACTAGAGTTAAGGTATAAATAGACTTTATCCCAAATGCTTGGAAGTAACCCAACCCACATAACGGCAAGTATAAAGGCTGCCACAATTCCATGTATCCTCTTAAATTTAAAGCTTTTGGTGGTTACAGTTTCATTATCTTTGACCACCCTAATTCCAGGAAGTTCTAGTACTGAAATTAGGGGTAACAAATTGACTAACAAGAAAATAAAGGCTAATCCTAACAGTATTCCTTTAATCAAAAGTTCTGCAAAAAATGGTTTTAAAAATACTTCAGTAACACCCATACTACTAAACCATAAATACTCGGTGTAAAAATGGGTAGCTAAATTAAATAAAACAATTATACCCAACAACACCCCGATAATTATACCAATTTTTTTCATTTTTCCTCCCCCTTTGTTAATCTAGTATTGTAAAACTTTTTTTATATAAAAGTAGCTTAAACAACCTTTATTTATAGCTTTTTACAAAAAACAACTTGCCACCCCCTTAATCTTCGTTCATAATTGAGGTACACACACCAAATAAACAAAGAAAGAAAGGAGTGACAAGTTGTTACCTCAATTTATAACATATTGTTTAGAAATAATCAAGCAGCAAAATGAAATTATCTGTACTTTAATTACTTTGCTTATTAAAAAGAGTGTGTTTAATAAACCTTCAAAGGAACCAGTTAATAAACCATATAGGAAACTTCAGGTGGATGAGCTCCCTGTAGTTGAGAAGTTAGATAAACTTAACTATAAAACT
>NZ_FOIF01000036.1 GCF_900111575.1 Anaerobranca gottschalkii DSM 13577
TAAGCGCTGAAAGCATCTAAGCGCGAAACCCACCTCAAGATAAGACTTCCCATTCCGTTAAGGAAGTAAGACCCCAGGAAGAATACCTGGTAGATAGGCTAGGAGTGTAAGGGCAGTAATGTCTTAAGCGGACTAGTACTAATCGGTCGAGGACTTGACCAAAAGCTCACTTTTAAGTTTTGTGTGTTTTGTTAATCTAGTGACAATAGCGAGGAGGATACACCGGTTCCCATTCCGAACACCAGAGTTAAGCTCCTCAGCGCCGATGGTACTTGGGGTTACCCCCTGGGAGAGTAGGTCGTCGCTAGGTAAGATAAGAACCACTTCAACTAATTGAAGTGGTTCTTTTGTTTTAGTAAAAAATACCTAAAAAAATTATTATTTTCTGTGACTAATTATCCTTTAGTTTAATAAAATTCTCCTTGAAATACTATATGTTGTGGTTTATAATGTTTATAACACTATATTTAGTATATATTAATTATAGATTATAAAATAATACCATTTGTTTTTTTCTTCATTTGAAATTATAATAAATATTTGAGGTGATTTTTATGAAGGTTCGAATAGCTGGGATCATACCAGAGTCAGTGGTAGATGGACCTGGCGGAATAAGTTATACTATATTTGCTCAAGGTTGTCTACATAACTGTCCCGGTTGTCATAATCCCAGTACCCACAGCCTTGATGGTGGTCAAGAAATTGATTGCTCTTTTATTTTAGAGGATATTAAAAAGTATCCCTTATCCAAAATAGTGACCTTCAGTGGAGGGGAACCCTTTTTACAGTTTGAAGGGTTTTCTTATTTAGCTCAACAATTTAAAAAAAATGGCTATAAAATTGTTGCATATACCGGTTTTTTATTTGAAGATCTAATCAAGGATAGAGATAAATTTAAATTATTAAAGGAAATTGATTTATTAATAGATGGTCCCTTTATAGAAAAGTTAAAGGATATGAGTTTGCCTTTTAGAGGGTCTAAAAATCAACGAATTATTAATGTCCCAAAATCTTTAATAGAAGGTAAAATTTATTTAGAAGAATTAAGTTTTTAATATAAATAAATTATGAAAAGGAGAGGTATAATGTATAATAATTCTAATGCAGTTGAGCTTGTTTTTCCAACAAAGGTAATTAAAAGGGATGGCCGCTTACAAGACTTTGACCCTGCTAAAATAACTGAGGCAATAAACAAGGCTTTTTCTGTTAGTGGAGAAGGTAATTATAGTGAATCCCTTTCATTAACTCAAAAGGTACTAGAAAATTTAACTAATTATATGATATCAAAGGAAATAAAAATACCTAAAATTGATGAAATCCAAGATATAGTGGAAGATACTATATTAAAGTCAAATTTTTTAAATACTGCAAAAGAATATATAGCATATAGACGAAGAAGGGATAAGATAAGGGAATCAAGGGGAAAATTTATTAAAGAATTAACTGATATAGTTAAAACAAAGGACACAGAAAATGCAAACATTAATGGAGATACTGCTATGGGTAAAATGCTCCAAGCAGGCTCAATTGCTGCAAAGAGACTTTGTGAAATCAGTTTAAAAAAGGAACATATAGATGCTCATAATCAAGGAGATATACATATCCATGACCTTAATTTTTTACCATTTGGAACGACTACTTGTTTGCAAATACCCCTTAAAAAGTTATTGTCAAATGGATTTAATACTGGACATGGATTTATAAGGCCTCCTAAAGATATAAAAACTGCCGCAGCATTAGTATGTATCATTATGCAAGCAAATCAAAATGAGCAGCATGGTGGTCAATCAGTAAGTGCTTTAGATAGAGATTTAGCACCATATGTAGAATTAACATTTGAAAAATATGTTAAACTTCTAAATGATTTAGAGTATAACAAAAATATCGAAGAAAAGGCTTGGGAGTTAACAGAAAAAGATGTTGATCAAGCAATGCAAGGAATAGTTTATAATCTTAATACAATGCAATCTAGGGCAGGGGCCCAAGTTCCTTTTACTAGTATAAATTTTGGTTTAGATACTTCAAGGGCTGGTAGAGCAATTACAAAATATTTATTGTTAAATTTTGAAAAAGGTTTAGGAAAAGGAGAAACTCCTTTATTCCCCAATTTGGTTTTCTCAATGGCTAAAGGAATAAATAAAGAACCTCAAGACCCTAATTATGACCTACGTTTATTGGCCCATAGAGTATCATGTACCAGATTGTTCCCTAATTATTCAAATCAAGATTCTACATTTAATGCTCCGTTCTTTAGAAGAAAAGACAATCCTCAAATTATTGGTTATATGGGTTGTAGAACAAGGGTTATTGCCAATGTAGCGGGAGAAGAAGTTACAGACGGTAGAGGTAATTTATCATTCACTTCTATTAACTTACCAAGAATAGCTTTAGAAGCTAATAAAGATATTAATAAGTTTTTTGATATTCTAAAAGAGAGATTTATCTTAGTAAAAAATCAACTATTAGAAAGATATGAAATACAAAGAAATAAAAAGGTTAAAGAATTTCCTTTCTTAATGGGTCAAAAACTTTATCACAATTCTGATCATTTATCTCCAGAAGATACAATTGAAGATGCGATTAAAAACGGTACTTTATCTATTGGTTTTATTGGATTAGCAGAAACACTAGTAGCATTAATAGGTAAACATCATGGAGAATCTGAAGAAGCGCAAGAACTAGGTTTAAAAATTGTCAGTACACTAAATTCTTGGTGTCAATTAGAATCTCAAAAACATAAATTAAATTTTACATTATTAGCTACCCCTGCTGAAGGGTTATCTAATCGTTTTGTAGATATAGATAGAGAAAGATTTGGAGTAATAAAAGGAGTTACTGATAAAGAATGGTATACAAATTCTTTTCATATACCTGTTGAATATAAAATAAGTGCTTATGAAAAGATTAAAATAGAATCAGCATATAATAAATTTACTCCAGCAGGTCATATTAACTATGTAGAGTTAGATAGTGCACCAATTGGAAACATTGCTGCCTTTGAACAATTGGTAAATGCTGCTTTCGAAAATGATTGTGGTTATTTTAGTGTTAATTTCCCAGTAGATCAGTGTTTAGGGGAAAACTGTAACTATATCGGTATAATAACTGAAGAAGGATGTCCTAAATGTCAATCAAAAAAAGTAAGAAGAATTAGAAGGGTTACAGGATATTTAGGAATTTATGAAGAATCTTTAGATGGAGTAAATAAAGATTCATTCTTTAACAAAGGAAAATATTACGAAGTAAAAAATAGAACTACTCACTTAAAATTTTAATAATAAAAAAGCTGTATCTTAAAGTCAAAGCTAAGATACAGCTTTTTTTTTTTGTTTTTTTCTTGATTGATGAATTTTTGAATATTAATTCCAGCAATTGCTAAATATAATGGTAAAAATATGAGAAGGTGAAAAAATGAAAACATTGTGGAAAGGTGCAATAAACTTCGGTTTAATAAATGTTCCGATAAAGATGTTTACAGCTACAGAGAATAAAAGTATTAGTTTTAAAAACTTACATAAAGAATGTAATACACCTATAAAACAAAAGAGATATTGCCCTAACTGTGAAAAAGAAGTTGAATATGATGAGATAGTTAAAGGGTATGAATATCAAAAGGATACTTATATCATAATTAAAGATGAAGATTTAGAAAAAATACCGGGAGAAAGCAGTAAAACAATTGATATAGTAGAATTTGTGAAACTTGAACAAATTGATCCAATCTACTTCGATAAATCTTATTATTTAGCTCCTGAAGATACAGGAAAAAAAGCTTATAAATTATTGGTAAATGCATTGAATGAAACAGAAAAAATAGCTATAGCTAAAGTAGTAATTAGATCAAGGGAATCCCTTGTATGTTTAAGGGTATATAATGGTATTTTAGTTATGGAAACAATGCATTATCCAGATGAAATTAGGAATTCTAGTGAAGTTCCCGGTATAAATTATGAAATTACTATATCTGATTCTGAAATAAAAATGGCTAAAGAACTTATAGAAGGATTAGCAACAGATTTTAATCCAGAGAAGTATCAAGATAATTATAGGACAAAATTATTAGAAATTATTCAAAGTAAAGTCGAAGGAAAAGAAATTAAACAAGTAGTAGAAAAAGACAAAGGAGGAGTAATTGATTTAATGGAAGCATTACAAGCCAGTTTAGATATGGTAAAAAAGGAAAAACTAGAACAGGCTAAAAATAAAAGTAAAAAACGGAGTAGGAAAACTGTATCATGAAAAAAGTAATTCCGATGTCTCCAAAACTCTTACCATTTGATTATAAAAACGATCCTGATTATATTTATCAAATAAAATGGGATGGAGTAAGGATGTTAACATATAAAGAAAATGGCAAAATAACCTTGATAAATAAATATGGTAAAGATAAAACTAAACAATTTCCAGAACTAAAAAAACTGGAAATATTAAAAGCTAATTTTGTATTGGATGGAGAAATAATGGTTATAGAAGGAACTAAAAATAGTTTTTCTAAAATATTAAAAAGAAATAATACCAGTGACATAAAAAAAATTAACTTCTATGTCCATAACATTCCTATTACTTATAGTGTTTTTGATATATTATGTTTTAACGGTCGCTGGATTATGGATCAGCCTATAGAATACAGGCAAAATTTATTAAACAATTTTTTGGAGTCAAATTCCTTAATTCATTTATGTCAAAATTACAATGAAGGAGTGGAACTCTTTCAAACAACAAAAAAATTAGGTTTAGAAGGAATAATAGCTAAAAAAAAAGGAAGTAAATATACTCAAGGGAAAAAAAGTTTCGATTGGATAAAATATAAGCACAGGCAAATAATTGAAGGTTATATAGGAGGACTACTCCTTGAAAGAGGAATAATAAAATCATTAGCTATAGGTATCAAAGAATCCGATGAGTTTATTTATATAGGGAATGTAGGTACAGGGTTATCAGAGGAATATAAAAAAAGAATCTTAAAAAAAGGGGTTGAGTTGGTAATAGCCGATTCCCCATTTAAAAACTTTAATGATAAAAAACATATTTGGCTTCTTCCAAGAGTAAAATGTTTTATAGAATTCATGGAATGGACCGATGATTATACTTTACGTTCTCCTGTATTAAAAGTTATTCAGGAGGATGATTATGTCACATAAAATAATAATAAACGGAAAACAGTTAAATCTTACTAATTTAGATAAAGTTTATTGTCAAAAAAACAATATTACTAAAAAAGATTGTTTAAATTATTATATAAAGATATATCCTTACATAAGTGAATATTTAAAAAATAGACCAGTAGCTTTAACCAGGTATCCTAATGGTTTTCAACAAAAAGGGTTTTATCAAAAAAATGTTCCCGAAGGGAAGCCAAGTTGGGTAGAAACAATAAATATTCCAGGGATAAAAAATTATCCACTAATAAATAACATTGAAACTTTTCTATGGCTTTGTAATTTAGGAACTATAGAATTTCACCCTTGGTTGTCTAACAAAGATAATCTAGATTTTCCAGACTATGGAGTTTTAGACATAGATCCTATGGAAAAATTCAGCTTTAAAGAAGTGTTAATAGTAGCGAGAAAGGTATATGAAATATTAGAGTTATTAAAAATCAAATCTTACCCTAAACTAACTGGCTCTACAGGTATACAAATTTATATACCATTAGTAAATCGCTATACTTATGAAGAAGTAAGGGAGTTTATAAGGCTAATTTATGTAATAGTAAATAATCAACTTCCTGAAATAAGTACTTTAGAAAGGAAAGTTGAACAGAGGAAAGGAAAAATTTACTTAGATTATTTACAAAATGTAAAAGGACAAACATTAGTGGCCCCATATAGTATTAGACCTAAAGTAGGGGCACCTATATCCATGCCAGTTAGATGGGAAGATATATATAAGGATAACTTATCGCCTCAAGAATATAATATATTTAATTCAATACAAGATATTGAAACTATCTATCCTTATTTTCTAGAAGTTTTAGAGAAAAAACAAAAAATAGAAAAAGCTTATAATCTTTTGCAAAAATTATTTTAAAAAGAAGGAATTAAATATTATTTATAGAAATATTATTATAAAATTTATATTTATAAAATTTGTATAATTATAATAAAGGGGGGACTACTAACATTACCTTTTAACATATTCAACATAAGGAGGAGATTGTCTTGAAAAAAATCCCCAATAGTAAAATCAGAAACATCGCTATTATTTCCCATGGAGGGGCAGGAAAGACATCTTTAGCAGAAAGTATGCTTTATACTGCAGGTGCAGTAAGTAGATTAGGAAGGGTTGATGATGGTACTTCAATTTTTGATTATGATCAAGAGGAAATCAAAAGGAAAATTACCATTAATACCTCAATGGCACCTTGTGAGTGGGAAGGTCACAAAATCAATATCATCGATACACCTGGATATTTTGATTTTGTAGGGGAAGTAAAAGGTGCTTTAAGGGTTGTAGATGGTACTATACTTGTTCTTTGTGCTGCTTCAGGAGTAGAAGTAGGAACAGAAATAGTATATGATTATGCTGAAGAACAAGGATTACCAAAAATAATATTTGTTAACAAAATGGATAGGGAAAATGCAAACTTCTTCAATGTTATAGATGAACTGAAAGAAAAGTATGGTAATAAAGTTGTTCCACTACAAATACCAATTGGAGCAGAAGCTAATTTTAAAGGTATAGTAGATATATTAAAAGGTAAAGCATATATTTTTGAAGGAGATAAGAAGTATGTAGAGGGGGATATTCCAAAGGATCTATTAGATAAAGTTGAGGAGTATAAAGAAGCTCTAACAGAAGCTGTGGCCGAGGGTTGTGATGAATTATTAATGAAGTATTTAGAAGGAGAAGAATTAACAGAAGAAGAAATTATGCAAGGGCTTAAAGAAGGTGTTAAAGAAAGAAAAATATTACCTGTTTTATGTGGAAGTGCTTACAAAAATATCGGGATACCCCAATTATTAAGTTTTATTAATTTTGCCTTACCTTCACCTATTGATAAAGGAAAAGTAAAAGCTAGACTTAAAAATGAAGATATAGAAATTAATGTCGATGAAAAAGAAAAATTTACTGCCCTTGTATTTAAAACTATGGCAGACCCATACGTAGGAAAATTGACATTTTTTAGAGTATATTCAGGAACTTTAAAATCTGATTCTGTAATTTACAATGCTACTAAAAAGGTTACAGAAAGGGTAGGTCAGTTATTCTTGATGAAGGGTAAAAATCAAGAGCCAGTAGATTTTGTTCAAGCAGGGGATATTGCAGCTGTGGCTAAATTACAAGAAACATCTACAGGGGATACTTTGTGTGAAAAAGATATGGATTTAATATTAGCTCCTGTGGATTTTCCTAGACCAGTAATTTCTTTTGCCGTTGAACCAAAATCTAAAAATGATGAAGAAAAAGTAAGTTCAGGCCTGGCCCGTTTTTTAGAAGAAGACCCTACTTTTAAAGTTGAAAGAAATGCAGAAACCAAACAAACTATAATTTCTGGTATGGGTGAATTACACTTAGAAATTATAGTAAATAGGTTATCTAAGAAATTTGGAGTTGATGTAGATTTAAAAAATCCTAAAATCCCTTATAAAGAAACTATAAAAGGGAAAGCAAAGGTAGAAGGTAAACACAAAAAACAATCTGGTGGTAGAGGACAATATGGCCACGTATGGATTGAATTTGAGCCACTTCCTAGAGGTGAAAAATTCCAGTTTGTTGATAAGATTTTTGGAGGAGCAGTTCCTAGAAACTATATACCGGCAGTTGAAAAAGGTTTAATTGAAGCTATGGAAGAAGGAATACTGGCAGGTTATCCTGTGGTAGATATTAAAGCTACTTTATTTGATGGTTCTTACCACAGTGTTGACTCTTCAGAAATGGCTTTTAAAATAGCAGCATCTTTAGCTTTTAAAAAGGCAATGCAACAAGCCCAACCTGTTTTATTAGAACCTATCGTAAATGCTGAGATTATAGTACCAGAACAGTTTATGGGAGATATTATGGGTGATATGAACTCAAGAAGAGGTAGAATAATGGGTATGGAACCATTAGGAGGGGGATTACAAAAAGTAAAAGCCCAGGCTCCTTTAGCAGAAATGTATCGTTATTCCATTGATTTACGTTCAATGACTCAAGGTAGAGGAAGTTTCACAATGGAATATTCCCATTATGAAGAGGTACCACCACATATTCAAGAACAAATTGTAAAAGAAGCTCAAAGGGAAAAGGAATTAGCTTCTAAATAACTTAAAGACAGCCTCCAAAGAGAGGCTGTTATATTATTAAATTTTTAAGGGGTGAAAAAATGATTACAAAATATCTTGCATTACCAGGTCCAACAGATGTTAATCCAGATGTTATGTTAGAAATATCTAAACCTATTTTTAATCATCGTAATGTAATTTTTAAAGAATTATTAGAAAGGGTTACAGAAAAAACTCAGAAATTATTAGGTACAAATAATGAAGTTTATTTTTTAACTGCTTCTGGGACTGGAGCTATGGAGTGCGCTATAGTAAACACATTATCGAAAAATGATAAGGTATTAGCGTTAATTAACGGTTCATTTGGACAGAGATTTGCTGATATAGCAAAACAATATGGAGCAGATGTTATTGAGTTTCATGGAGAATGGGGTAAAGGTTTTGAACTAGAAAAACTAAAAAAAGTAATAGATGAATTAGGAGATAATCTAAAGGGAATAACAGTAGTACACTGTGAAACATCTACAGGTGTATTAAATGATATCCAGTCTATTAGTAAATTAAGGTGTTCTGATAAAACACTATTATTAGTTGATGGTATAAGTTCTATAGGAGCTGTGAAAGTTGAAGTAGATAAATGGAATATTGATGTAATTTTAACAGGTAGTCAGAAAGTATTAGCCCTCCCACCAGGATTGGCAATAATTTCTTTTAGTTCAAAGGCAATTAAAGCTTATGAAGAAAGTGATATGCCTAAATATTATTGGGATATCGGTAAATATAGGAAGTTTTACCATGAAAAAAGGGAAACTCCCTACACTCCTGCCATACCATTATTTGTAGGATTACTCAAGCAATTAGAAGCACTAGAAGAGAGAGGTTTTGATCAGGAAATCAAAAAACATGAAAAAATCGCTAAAATGGTTAGATGTGCAGTTAGAGAAATGGGGCTTGAGCTATTAAATGATGATAAAATTTCAGCAAATACCGTAACTCCTATAAAAGTTCCAGAAGGTATTGATTTAAAAATAATGCGAAAAATTCTTCTAGAAAAGTATAGTGTAGATGTAGCTGGTGGACAAGGAAAGTTAGAAGGAAAAATTTTTAGAATAGGTCATTTAGGTAATGTAGAACCATTATTTATTATCTCTATTTTGGCAGCTTTAGAAATGACTTTAAAGGAAATGGGATATGATATAGAAGTTGGAAAGGGAGTAAAAGCTGCTCAGGAATTTTGGATTAATAACTTGAAATAATGGGAATAATATGATAAAATTCTTTAAAAAATATAGTTCAAAGTACAATGATGTAGAGAATAGTACTCAAAAAGTTCTATTCAGAGAGTCGGTGGTTGCTGTGAACCGATTAGAATTTTTGAGGAATCCACTTTACTAGTACTTAGGTTAATTACCTTTAAAAATTAAATGAGAGGATCCTTTTAGGATCAATCAGGGTGGCAACGCGGTAACTCGTCCCTGACCAATTAATTTTGGTCAGGTTTTTTTAATTTAAGAACTAAATAAGAACTAAAAGGAGGTAATTTTAAAATGTTAGATTTAAAGGTAATTAGACAAAATCCAGAAATTGTTAAAAAAGCTTTAACTAATAGAGGGGAAGATCCCCAGGTAATTGATAAAATTTTAGAATTAGATAATCAAAGAAGAGAAAATTTAACGAAGGTTGAGATGTTAAAAAAATTGAGAAATGAAACTTCTCAAGAAATTTCAAAGTTAAAGAAGGAAAAAATAGATTGTGAAGATAAAATTTTGAAGATGAGAGAAGTAGGAGAAGAAATTAAGGAACTTGATGATCTAGTAAGAGAAATTGATGAAAAAATGATGAATGTTTTATTAAGAATCCCTAACATTCCCCATGAAAGTGTTCCTGTAGGTGGATCAGAAGAAGATAATGTCGAAGTAAAAAGGTTTGGAGAACCGCCTAAATTTAATTTTCAACCAAAAGCCCATTGGGATATTGGGGCTGACTTAGATATAATCGATTTTGAAAGGGCAGGTAAAGTAACAGGTTCAAGATTTACCTTTTTAAAAGGTTTAGGTGCTAAGTTGGAAAGGGCATTGATAAATTTTATGATAGATACCCATATCCAAAATGGATATACTGAAATACTTCCTCCTTTTATGGTAAACGAAGAAAGTTTAAAAGGAACTGGCCAGTTACCTAAATTTGAAGAAGATGCCTTTAAGGTAACTAATAATGGTTATTACTTAATTCCAACGGCTGAAGTACCTGTTACAAATTACCATAAAGATGAAATTATTGATGGTGATAAATTGCCAATCCTTTATACAGCCTACTCACCTTGTTTTAGAGCAGAAGCGGGAGCCCATGGCAGAGACACTAGAGGTTTGATAAGGCAACATCAATTCAATAAAGTTGAGTTAGTAAAATTCTCTCACCCTGAAAAATCCTATGAAGAATTGGAGAAACTATTGTTAGATGCTGAAAGAATCTTACAAGCATTAGGGCTACATTATAGAGTAGTAACACTATGTACAGGAGACCTAGGTTTTTCTGCAGCTAAAACCTATGATATAGAAGTTTGGTTACCAAGTTTCAATACCTTTAGAGAAATTTCTTCTTGCAGTAATTTTGAAGATTTTCAAGCAAGAAGGGCAAATATTAAGTTTAGACCACAACCAAAAGAAAAAGCCCAATATTTACACACACTAAATGGTTCTGGTTTAGCTGTTGGTAGAACATTAGCAGCAATCTTAGAGAATTATCAACAAGAAGATGGAAGTGTATTAATACCTAAGGTACTACAACCATATATGGGAATAGAAAAAATTACAAAAGAAAATTAGTTGACATAAATCCATAAATATTATATATTTATATAGCGGTAAAGATATAATATAAAAATAACTATAAAAAATCTTTTAAAAAACCTTGACACAATATGTTAGTTATGATATAATCCTTAATGTGTCAAGACGGAGGGGTGTCCGAGCGGTTTAAGGAGCTGGTCTTGAAAACCAGTGACTCGAAAGGGCCGTGGGTTCGAATCCCACCCCCTCCGCCATTTTATATATTTTGGAGAGATGCCCGAGTAGGCCGAAGGGGGTCGCCTGCTAAGCGATTAAGCGAGACTAAAACTCGCTTCGAGGGTTCGAATCCCTCTCTCTCCGCCATGTTAATATGTGCCCGTAGCTCAGCTGGATAGAGTGTTTGACTACGAATCAAAAGGTCCCAGGTTCGAATCCTGGCGGGCACGCCATTTAAATTACTTGGTTGATTAACCAGTTTTTTTTTACAAAATGTTGTGTCTCTATTGGGCGCCCGTAGCTCAGGGGATAGAGCAGTGGTTTCCTAAACCGCGTGTCGGAGGTTCGAGTCCTTTCGGGCGCACCATTTATTAAAAGGAGATTTTGAAATTGAAAGAGAAGTTTATGCACCTGGCTTTAGAGCAGGCCAATAAGGCCTTTGAATTAGGGGAAGTTCCAATTGGTGCAGTAGTTATAAGAAATAATGAAGTTATATCATTAGGTTTTAATATGCGGGAAACTTTAAAGGATCCTACAGCCCATGCTGAGTTAATAGCAATAAAAAGGGCAGCTCAAAAGCTTCAAGGCTGGAGATTAATTGATTGTGAAATATATGTAAATGTAGAGCCATGTGCTATGTGTTGTGAGGCAATTATTCAGTCTAGGATGAAAAAACTGATCTTTGGATTAAGGGAACCTAAGACTGGAGCTGTTTATTCACAACTTGAACTTCCTAAAATAAGAAATGCTAAACTAGAAATAGAAGAAGGTATACTTGAAGAAGAAAGTAAAAGGTTACTACAGAAATTTTTTAATAAAATTAGAAATAAGTAAATATAGTGAGTAATATAATATGGAGAGGTGGCTGAGTGGTCGAAGGCGCTCGCCTGGAAAGCGAGTAGACGGGGATAAACCTGTCTCGAGGGTTCAAATCCCTCTCTCTCCGCCATAAATAGCTAATTTTGGCCGTGCTAGATGGGGAGGTAGCGGTGCCCTGTACCTGCAATCCGCTATAGCAGGATTGAATGCCTATATTGAGGCTTATACTTTGTAGGGCTGGCTTAAATAAGTGGTGACGACGATTGGGTCCTACGCAATAGCACTCTATGAACCCCGTCAGGTCCGGAAGGAAGCAGCGGTAAGTAGTTGTTGTTATGTGCCGTAGGGAAGCCTGATTCGAGCTAACTGTTTAGGTATCGCCTATGAAGATAAGTCGAATATAGGGCACGGCCTTTAATTATAAAAAAACACCTAAATAGGGTGTTTTTTGTTTTTATGAAATAATGTTGCAAATAAATAAAGGGATTTGTATAATAATTAAATAGGGGTGATGTAAATGGCTTACAAGGCTCTTTATAGAAAATTAAGGCCAGGCAGTTTTTCTCAAGGTTATGTGGCTCAGCAGCATATAAGAACTACACTGCAAAATAGTTTAAAAAACCGAAAAATAGCCCATGCCTATCTATTTTCAGGGCCAAGGGGTACAGGGAAAACCAGTACTGCTAAAATTTTTGCAAAGGCAGTTAATTGTTTAGAAGGTCCAACACCAGAACCCTGTAATGTTTGCAGTGTATGTAAAAAAATTAACGAAAATAGTTCTTTAGATGTATTAGAAATAGATGCTGCTTCTAATAGAGGAATTGATGAAATAAGGGATTTAAGGGATAAAGTTAATTATGCACCATCTGAATCAAGGTATAAAGTGTACATAATAGATGAAGTACACATGTTAACTACAGAAGCATTTAATGCGTTATTAAAAACTTTAGAAGAGCCACCATCCCATGTAGTATTTATATTAGCTACTACAGAACCCCACAAACTTCCTGCGACAATATTATCAAGGTGTCAAAGATTTGATTTTAGACCCTTTAAAACTACAGAAATTTCTCAATACCTAATGGAAATCTGTGAAAAAAATGGTATATATATAGAGGAAGAAGCGGCCCAGATTCTAGCGGGTAAAGCTGATGGTTCTATGAGGGATGCTTTAAGTTTATTAGACCAGTTAATAGTTTATGGCGATGGTACTATAACTACTTCTCTAGTTTTAGATGTGTTAGGGGTACTATCTCCTAGTACTATAAATGAGCTAATTGGATACATTTCTGATAGAAAATTAGACCAAGCTTTAGAACTATTAGATATCATTATCCAGCAAGGAAAAGATATCCAAAGCTTTATAGAAGATATAATAAATAGATTAAGGGATATAATGTTTGAAAATCTTAAAGACCCTAAAGCATCTATAGGTTTAAGTCTACAAGAGTTAGTTAGGATTATCGAGATCTTTATACAGGGTAGTAAAGAAATTAAAAATTCTTCCCATCCTAAAATACTTTTGGAAACTTTGATTATCAAAAGTATTGAAGGTGAGGAGAGAAAAATATCTCTTTTAGAAAAGCGAATCGAGGATTTAGAGGAAATTATAAATTCCCGTTCTTTTAAAACTACTTCTTTAAATGAAAAGGCAGAAGTAGTAGATAAAGGGGAAGTAAATAAAGGACAAAGTAGTATAGGATTCAATACAATTAAAAATTCTTGGGATAAAGTATTATTTGCCGTAAAAAAAGAAAGTGTATCTACCCATGCTTGGTTAAAGGAAGGGATCCTGGATAAACTAGATGGAGATACCCTTGAAATAATGTATGAAGATAAATATATGTTACATCGAGAAAATATAATGAAAGAAAATCATAAAAATATTATTGAAAAAGTACTTGCAAACATATTTAATGTTGATTTAAAAATCAAAGCAACTACTAAAGAGAGAGGTAAAAAGAATAATTCTAAGATAAAGGAAAAAGACAACTTAATATCAATGGCAGAAAAGTTATTTGGCCAAGATTTAGTTGAAGTTAAAGATTAAAAATTAAGGAGGTTTTATAATGTTTGGTGGAAATATGCAAAAAGCGATGAAACAAATGCAAAAAATGCAGGCAGACATGGCAAAAATGCAAGAAGAATTAAAAGAAAGGTTATTTGAAGGCACAGCAGGTGGTGGAGTTGTAAAGGTAGTAGTAAGTGGTCACAAAGAAGTAAAAGAAGTTTTAATTAGTCCAGATGTAGTAGATCCAGAAGATGTAGAAATGTTACAAGACCTAATAGTTGCAGCAACTAATGAAGCTTTAAGAATAGCTGATAAAACTATGGAGCAAGAACTTAAAAAGATTGCCGGTGGAATGAAGTTGCCACCAGGTCTGTTCTAATGGTTCAGTCTAAATACCTCAATGACCTTATAGAAGCCTTTCAACTTTTGCCAGGGATAGGGAAAAAAAGTGCTCAAAGGCTTGCTTTTCATGTTTTGAAAATGCCTAAAGAGGATATTCAACGATTTACCCAGGCCCTCTTGTATGCAAAAGAAAAAATTACAGAATGCACCATATGTGGTAACCTTTCCGATGATACTTTATGTAATATTTGTTCTAACCCTAAAAGAAATCCTCAAGTTATTTGTGTAGTTCAAGAACCTAAAGATGTAAGTATAATGGAGCGCATAGGGGATTATAACGGGTATTATCATGTACTAAAAGGTTGTATTTCTCCTATGGAAGGTATTGGACCAGAGGAATTAAATATAAAAACATTATTAGAAAGATTAAAAGATGGTGAAGTACAAGAAGTAATTATTGCAACAAACCCTACTATAGAAGGGGAAGCAACAGCAATGTATTTGTCTAAAATAATTAAACCATTAAATATCAAAGTAACTAGAATTGCCCACGGATTACCGGTGGGAGGAGACCTAGAATATGCTGATGAAGTTACATTGGCAAGGGCCCTTCAAGGTAGAGTAGAAATTTGATATTTATTAAAATATGTAAATTAAGTTTTTAAACCATAGAGAAAAGGTACAAGGTTAACCTTATAACTATGGTTTTTTGTTTTATTACTATGTTATATTTTAATTAGATGGAAAAAATATAAGAAGGGAAGAATTGTTGGTTTTTTAGCAATGTATTTTGATAAAAGAAGAGCTATAAAGGGAAAGTGGAGATTTAATTACTAAGGTTATTGGAATTTACAAAAAACATTTTTCTCCCTGTATTAAACAAGAAAATGTTGGCAATAATACTATACATCAGAAAAACTGCGGGGGTGGAAAAATGTTAGATAAAATAAAAAATCTATTAATTAAAATTAAAAACTACTTTGAAAATGAACAACCTATAATTCTAGAACAATCTAAAAGTATTATGGAATTAGTAGAAGAAGCAAAAAAAGAATGGTTGGCAGCAAAAGAATACTTTGAAAATGTTTCAGATCCTGATTTAATAGATTATGCTATACATTCAATAGAAGCTACTGAAAAGAGGTATAACTATTTATTAAAAAAAGTAAAACAAATGAATTTAGAAGAAATAAAATAAATAGTCATCATTTTACTTTCGCTGAATAGATATTAGCATATCGATTTCAGCGGAGGTGACCAATATGAAGGTAAAGAAGTTACTACTACAGTCTTTAGGAGGAATAACATTTTTAGTAGTATTACATTTTTTTGGGCAAAACATTGGAATTTATTTACCTATAAATTTATTTACAATAGCAATAGCAAGTCTTTTAGGTGTTCCCGGTATAATACTTTTAGTAATTTTAGGAAAAATATTATTATAACAACAATTAAAGGGTTAGAGACCCTTTTTTTTCTTGACCGTAAGTTACTCCTCTGTTATACTTTAATTGTATTACTGTTATAACTTTACTTCCACTTTACCATGGAAAAGTAAAAACTGTTTGATTTAAATAATCGTATCTGTGATAGAACAGTTTCTGATTTATAATAGTGTTCTATTACATAAGGAGGATAATATGTTCCGTTTTGTAGAAGCATATGTTGGAGAGTATGCCAGTGGAAAAAGTGAAAATGCAATTAACCGAGCTATTGAACTTAAAAAAATGACCAAGGATAAAGTAACATTAGTGGATTTAGATACAGTTGAACCCTTTTATACCCTTAGGCCGTTAAAGAAAAAATTGAAAGAACAATATGATATAGATGTGGTTACATGGGAGACCAGTGAAACTATGGGTTTAGGTGAAGCTGGTTCTATTATTAAACCAGAAATGAGATGGGTATTAAGAAGGGAAGGAAATATAATATTAGATATCGGATATGGTGTACATGGTGCCAAAATTTTAAATTTAATTGAAGGAGCCCATGAAAGTGAAGAGTTAAAGATTTTTGTAGTTATAAACACTTGTCGTCCCATTACTGGAACAGTAGAGGATATTGTAGAATATGTTCAAACATTAGGTAGAATTGATGGAATGGTAAATAATACCAATCTTGGTGATGATACAACAAAAGAAGTAATTATTGAAGGTGAAAAAATATTAGAAGAAGCAGCTAAGATATTGGGTATTCCTATAATATATAATGCTGTAGCTGGGAATATAATTAATATATTGGGTAATGATGATTTAAAATATCCAGTTAAAGAAATTAGAAGATATATGCCAGATTCAATGTGGTAAAAGGGGTAAATTCCCTTTACAATAAATTTTTTTAAAATAAACAGGAGGTGTATTTCTACATGGCACAAAAGCCCATTCAAGGAGAGAAAAAAGTTTTCATGACTGGTAATGAAGTTTGCGCCTGGGCAGCCCTTGCTGCAAAAGCAGACATCATGTACGGTTATCCCATCACACCACAAAATGAAATTATGCACTACTGGACAAGACTAGCACCTAAGTTTGGAAAGAAATTTTTACAAACAGAAGATGAAATTTCTGCAGGTTTTACAACTTTAGGTGGAGTTTTAGGTGGTAAAAAAGCATTTTCAGCTACTGCAGGTCCAGGTAATACCTTATTCCAAGAGCCTATGTCTATGGCTGAAATGATGAGGATACCTTCAGTAGTAATTATTCAACAAAGGGGAGGCCCATCAACAGCTACTGTTATTTATTCTCAACAAGAAGTTACAATGACTACCTTTGGTGGTAATGGTGAAGGTTTCAGGGTTGTATATTCAACTTCTTCCCATCAAGAGCTATTTGATTATACTATTAAAGCATTCAATACTGCTTGGAAATACCGTTTCCCAACTTTTGTTTTAGGTGACGGATATCAAGCAAAAATGAGAGAATCTTTAACAATTTATGATCCAGAAGAAAGAGGAATAGAGTTAGTAGACCCAGAGCCAATCCTTGGTAAAGAAGGAATGCCAGGTGTAGATAGGCCAGTTACCCATGTAAGAAACACATATAATACAGAAGATGAATTATACAATGTTGTTATGGAGTTAGCCCGTGACTTTGAAAAGGCAGCTCCGGAAATTGTTGAGTATCAAGAGTTTAATTGTGAAGATGCAGAAGTTGTTATCATCGCCCACGGTGTTGTAACAAGGGCTGCTCAAGCTGCTATGGAGCAATTACGTAAAGAAGGAATTAAAGTTGGACATTTTAGACCAGTTACTTTAAGACCTTTCCCTGTTGAAGAAATGAGAGCAGCAGTTAAAAATGCTAAAAAAATCTTAGTGGTAGAATCTTCTTATGGTCAGTTTACAAAACAAGTTAAAGAATATTTATACGGTATGACTACTGAATTAGATACATTATTAAGACCAGGTGTAGGTATTACATCTGATGAGATAGTAAAACAAATTAAAGGTTAGTTGGAAGGAGGTTACTATTATGCAACCAATAATGCCAAAAAGTTGGAATATGGAAAGTAAGCCTCATAAATTTTGTCCTGGATGTGGACATGGTTTAGTTTTAAAAGCTTTAGGTGAGGCCATTGACGAACTTGGAATACAAGATAAAGTAGTTTTCGGCTGTGATATCGGATGTTCTTTATTATCTTGGGACTTTTTCAACTGTGACAGTGTACAAACTCACCACGGTAGAACAACTCCTACTATAGCTGGTATAGTAAGGGCTAGGGAAGACTTAATTGGTATCGCGTATATGGGTGATGGTGGTGGATATGCCATCGGTTCTCAACATTTAGTAAATGCAGCTGTTCGTAATGAAAAAATGTTTGTACTTCTAGTTAACAACACTAATTACGGTATGACCGGTGGACAAATGGCACCAACGACCCTTCCCGGTCAAAAAACTGAAACAACTCCTTATGGTAGGGATGTTGAGTCAACTGGTAATCCAACTTTAGGACCTGAAATGGTAGCTGCTATCACAGGAGAAGGAGCTTATGTGGCTAGGGGCTCTATCTCTAATATTAGACAACTAAAGGGATATATCAAAAAAGCACTTCAAAATCAAATTGATAAAAAAGGATTTTCTTTCGTGGAAGCCTTAGCTGGTTGTCCTACTAACTGGAGAACAAATGCCAAAGATACTTGGGCGTTCATCGAAAAAGATATGGCCCAATACTTTAAAGTTGGAGAATTAAAAACTCCAGAACAAAAGGAGGGTTAAGCCATGTCTAAACTATATAAAATAGCACTAGCTGGAGAAGGTGGCCAAGGGGTACAATCTATTGCTAACATCTTAGCAGAAGCTGCCAATGACAATGGGTTAGAAGCAATTTACATCCCTAACTTTGGTGTTGAACAAAGGGGTGGAGTTTCTATTGCATATGTCCAAATAGATGAGAAAGTAATCGGATCTCCTAAATTTAAAACTGCTGATATAGTTGTTGCTTTGAGTGATAGAGCTATTGAAAGAACTAAGCGATATGTTGGTCCAGAAACAGTATTTGTATATGACAGTTCTTATATAAAACCTGCTAAAATAGATGAAAATGTTATCGGTTTACAAGGCATTGAGGCAGATCCCCGTTCTCAAAGACCAACTAACCTAACCGATGAAGAAGAAACGGAATTTCAGGTAAAATTACCTGAAAATGCGAAAGCAGTTATTGGTATTCCTGCAACAGAAATTGCTAAAGAAGAGCTTCATCCAAGGGTATTTAATATTATGATTTTAGGTGCAGTAATTAAAGCAACTGGTGTTGTACCTGTAGAAAAAATTAAAGAAGCTATAGAAGCCAAGTTAGGTTATAAGTTTGAGCAAAACCCAGAATTAAGAGAACTAAACTTTAGAGCCCTTGAGAAGGGTATGAGTCTTGTAGAAAAGGTTCTTTAGTAAGGGGAGGTGCAGAAAATGTCAAAAAAATATAGAGCTGTAACTCAACAAGGAGCTAAAGCTAATTTTCATATGTTTCCTCAACTATGTAAAGGTTGTGGTCTTTGTATAGAAAAGTGTCCGGTAAAAATAATTACTTGGTCAAAGGAACTTGGTGTTTATGGAACACCTGCAGTAGAGACAACTGATCAAGATAAATGTATTGCCTGTGGAATTTGTCAATCTGTTTGTCCAGACTGTGCAATTGCCATTGAAAAACATCCTAAAAAATAATTAAAATAAAAAATAACGGCTAGGCTTATAAAAGTCAGCCGTTATTTTTGTTATAAATTTCCTCTTGCATAAGAGAAAAAAATATGCTAATATAATTTTCGTCGTTGTCACACCAGAAGTTTTAAAAAAGAAAAAAACAAAAAAAGGTGTTGACAAAGGAAACGAAAAATGATAAGATAAGTTTTGTCGCCGCGAGGTGACAAAAAAGAAAAAAGTTCTTTGAAAAAGTTCCTTGAAAGAAAAACCTTTCAGGAAAGAATATAGCATCGAAAAAACTTTGAGTTTAAGTCAGG